>JAQBZA010000169.1 GCA_027622795.1 Planctomycetota bacterium
TCGCTTCTCGGGCATGTGTGCGACGCCGCGCGGCCGGCTGTCGATCGCCTCGTGGTGGTCGCCGCCCCCGATCAACCCCTTCCCGATGTGGCCGGGATCGATGCTGTCATTCACGACAGCTTCCCCGGCTCCGGTCCGCTGGCGGGCATCGCCGACGCCCTGCGAGCTGCCGGGCCGGAAATCACCAAGGTCTTCGTTGCCTCGTGCGACGTACCACTTTTGAAAACCGAGGTGGTGCGTCTGCTCCTTTCCTGCCTCGATGAGCCGGGCGTGGCCTGGGCGGTGCCGTGGGTGGCCGATCATCCGCAGGTGCTTGTGTCGGCCATGCGCACGACGCTGCTGCCCGAAATCGAGGCCACACTCGCTGCCGGCCGCCGCGATCCGCGGGGGCTTCTCGATCAGCTGCAGCCGCCTAGGAAGGAATCGGCATCGCCACTGCGGTGGGTTTCGGCTGCCGACCTGCATGTGGTCGACCCGCACCTTGAGTCATTTGCGGATGTTGACACTCCGGATGACCTTGCGCGAATCGCAACACGCCTCCTATACTCCGCCCCATGGCGACCCGACACACCCGCACGCGGGGAAAGAAGCCGCGGCGACGATGGCTGAGGCTCGTGGCGATCTGCGCGATTGCCTTGGCAGTGGTATGGGCCGTGCCGATCGTGCTCGTGGAGACGCCGCTTCGCGACACACCGCTTACCCTCTCTCTGACCGGCATTGATGGCCAGATCTCGAGCGGCGGCGCGATCTGGAACTGGACGGGCCCGATCGAATACCGGTCGATCACGCTCGCCGACCGCACCGGGCGAGTCGTCGGCGTGATCCAGCGGCTCACCGTCAGCCGCGGGCTGCTCGGCCTCGGCGCTAGCGGGCTGCGGAGTTGGGCCTGGGGCAGCCCGCTCGATCTCGGTACGGTGCGGCTGGTTGGCAGCGAGGTGCTGGTCGAGGTGCGGCCCGGTGGCAGCGGCCTGGAGGATATTCTCGCACCGTGGCTGGCGGCGGCGGTCCGGCCCGCGGCAGCGCCACCCGGCACCGCACCGGCTGGCGTGCGCTGCGAACTGGAAGTGATCGACGCGACGGTGGAGTTGGTCGATCTGCCCCGCGATGACAGCTGGCGGATCACCGACCTGCTGGCGGCAGTGACGTTTCGCCCCACCGCCGATGCCGCGGCGGCCCCGCAGGGCTGGACGGTGGCGGGCCGCGTGCAGCATGGTGGACGGCCCTCGGCTGCGGTAGTGGTCGACCCAGCGCTGCCGCCCGCTGAGCCAGCGGCGTTTGATCGCACCGCGATCACGGCCGGTGCGACAGCCGCCCTCGCCCGCGATGGCGGCTGGTCGGTCTCATCGCCGGTGGCCTCCGCGGGCGGCCCGCAGACACTGGCAGTGGCTGCCAACCGGGTGCCACTGGGGGTGTCAAGCGTGGCGGCCACGCGGCTTATGGCGTCGCATGTGCTCGATGGGCTGGCCGACATGCGGCTTGACATCATGCTGCCGCAGCCATCCGGCACTGCGGACGCTCCCGGTGAACCGCCCGCCACGCTCGAAGTGGCAGGATCGGTGTCGGGATCGCAGTTGGCCCTCTGCACGGCCGACACGCTCACTGAGCTGGCGACGATCGAGCGGTGCGATGTGCCGCTCGATATCGTCGTGGCCGACGACACGATAACGATCCGCGACCTGCGGGCGACATCACCGCTCTTCAAGGCCGAAGCCTCGGGGCGGCTGCGGATTCCCGGCGACGATTCATGGCAGTGGGGCGAGGCACTCGTGGGTGAAAACTTCGCCGTGGCGGCGGAGGTCGATCTGGCCGCTGCGGCGCGGGCGATTCCTGGCGGCCTCACGGTGCGACCCGATGTGCGGGTGACCGGAGGTGGGCTCCACCTCTCAGCGGCCGCCCGGCCTGATGGCAAGGATCGAGTTCTGGAAGTGCGAATCACGTCGCGGGATCTGGCAGCCGTGCAGTATGCCGCTGATGGCGAGCGGCCGTTGCGCTGGAGCGAGCCCTTCACGGCGTGGCTGCGGGGCCGCCGTGGACCCGGCCGTCGTGATCGGCTGCTCGTCGAAGAGGCACGGATCGCTTCGCCGGCGGTCGAACTGGCCGCCACCGGCACGGCCGACTCTTCGACTGTGCAGTGGACAGTCGACATCGACAAGCTGATGGCTGAGGCGGCGGAAGTGCTTGACATGAGGGGTGTAGCAGTACACGGGGCGGCCCGTGGCACACTCGCCGTGTCGCGGGTGGCGGCCACGGGGGTATCGACGGCCCACCTCTCGGCGGCCTTTTCCGATTTTTCACTGGCCGCGGCCGGTCGGCCCACCTGGGCCGACAAAGACATCACAGTCGAGGCGGAAGCGACCGGCAGCAACGCCGGCGCCGCCTGGCTCGTTGACTCTGCGCGGGCACAGGTAAATGCCGACGGCGACACGCTGGAGGCGACGCTTGCCGGTGGCGCGATCGTCGATCTGCAGGCGATGCTCGCTGCCGTGGCGGGAGCAGAATCTGTGACTGCGGCGTGGGTTCGCACCGCACCTGATGCCGAGATGCTGTCGCTCGATTGCGGCCTGACCGGTGATCTGGGTCGTTGGCAGTCGCGTGTGGAGGCTGTTGGCAACGCGACAGGTGTCGTGCTCGGCGGCAACCTGAAGGCTGGGGCTGCCGTGGCAGCCCGCGGGAACAGCTGGCAGATTACGCGGGCCAACCTGGAGATTGAAAAACTCTCTGCCGTGCCGGCACATAGGACCTGGGAGATCAAGGAGCCACGGCTGGTCGCTACGGCAGCGGGGCTCGTCGATCCTGCCGGCAGGATTGTGGAGGTGTCGTCGGCTGAGGTGCTCACCGCCACTCTCTCGCTGCGAACCGGCGGGGCGACTCTGGCGCTGGCGCCAGCGGGAGCGGTTGAGGGTCTGCCGCTCATCGATCGTGTACGGGGCAAGGTGCAGTGGCAGGCCGACGTGAGCCGGCTGGAAAAGTGGATCCTGCTCCCCACTGCTGCTGCTCGCTGGCCGGCCTCGGGCCGCGCCTGGGGCACTGCTGAAGTGCTCGATACGCCGAGCGGGGTGAATCTGTTGGTGGAGGTGACCGGCAATCAGCTGGCGGTGGCGCGGGGGGGTGCGGGCACACCGCTGGCCGGCGGGGCGACGCCGCCGCAGCCGGTATGGATGGAGCCTCGGGCCGGGCTGGTGGTTGAGGTGACCCATCCCCGCGGCGTGGCTGAGCCTGTGGCAGGGCTCACGATCAATCGGCTGTCGCTTGAATCTTCGACACTCGGCCTGGCAGCCACCGGCTCAGTGAGAGAGACCACCACCCAGCCGGTTGTCGAGCTGGCCGGAACGGTGTCGTACGACTGGTCGCAGCTGAGCCGGCTGCTGACGCCGTGGACGGGTGGCAGCATGCAGTTGGTGGGAGGGGGGCCGAGGCCGTTTGCGCTGCGGGGCCCCGCGGGCATCACTTCACTTGCTTCACGGTCCGATGCGACCGCAGTGCCCACGACCGTGCCGGTGCCTGAGTCGTGGCTGGGAAACGGAACTGCCGAGCCGCGACGGCAGCCCGCCCGCACGATCACGCTCCCAGTGGCCGCGGCCGCGAAGCCGCCGGCAGTGACCGATTGGCTGCGGCAGGTGTCGTTCACGACATCGACGACATGGGCTGCGGCCGACCTTGGCGGCCTCCGGCTCGACCCCGGCGAGATGAGTGTGCGGCTCTTCGAAGGGCAGTTGGCGTTTGGACCGTTTGAAGTCGGCGCTTCCGGTGGCCGAATCCAGTCGGCACCCTGGATCAAGCTGCTCCCGCTCCCGGGTGAACTCGTCGTGCCTCCCGGCCGGCTGGTCGAGCGGGTGATGCTCACGCCGGAGGTGTGCGATCGCTGGGTGCGGTGGGTGGTGCCGCTGGTGGGCAAGTCGACATCGACTGCCGGCTTCGTGGGCGTCGACACCGCAGGCGGACGGATTCCGCTGGGGGATCCGTTTGGCGGTGAGATGAGCGGGCAGATTCTGTTTGAACAGCTTGAGATGACACCCAGCGGTGCGATGCAGCCGCTGGTGAATCTGATCGTGAAGCTGCAATCGGTAATTGACCCCCGGTTTGCATTTGGGGATAAGGCGGTGCTGTTGCGAGTGCGGCCCGAGCCGGTGCAGGTGCGGCTGGCCCAGCGGCGGCTGTGGCACGAGGGGCTTGTGATGGATTCGGGGCAACTGTCGATTCGCACAAAGGGGAGCGTGGGTGGCGACGGCTCGCTCGACATGCTGGTGGAACTCGCCTTCCGCGGCGACCTCGCCGGGCAGACGCCGGTGATTACGAAACTGTTGCAGACGCCGCTGGTCATTCCCCTGCGGGGCACGGTGAGCCGGCCACAGTTTGACGCCGGCCAGATCGATTCGATTCTCGGCCGAGTCGTGGAGAATACCGCGGAGGCCGTGATCAGCGACGGCCTTTCTCGCGGTCTCGAAGCGCTGTTTGGAAAGTAGTTGGGAGCGCAACGCGTTTCATCATTCCTCGGATCAGCCGCTCGAGTTCCTTGCGATACGCGAAGTGCTCGACCTCCAGCCGGTGCCGCGGGGAATCGACATACCGAATCGCCCCGCCCCGGGCCGGCCGCTGCCGCTGGGCGTAGAGCCAGGCCGCGGCGTGGGGGGCCCGCTGGGTGGCCGCCGCGAGCGCCGCCACGAGCCTACTCTGCAGGTCAGTCAGCCCCCACTGGCCGCTGTCGGGCTGAATGAGGCCGACCACGGAAATGTCGTCGCGGGTCGGATGCAACAGATTGAGAAAAAGCTGCGGCACGGCGTCGGCCGCATTGCCACCGAGGTGGCGGCAATCGATGAAGGGGAGCACCGTCTGATAGCCAGTCGCACAGATCACAACATCGAAGGGCTCCCGCCGACCATCGACAAACACGACATGCTCTCCATCGAAGCGGGCAACGTCGCCGCAGGGCTGGATTGCGCCGGAGTCGATGCGGTGGCCGAGATCCTCGTTGATGATCGGGTGGGTCTCCCAGAGGCGGTGATCGGGCCGCGGGAGGCCGTGCTTCCACGGCAGGCCGATGGCGCGATCGATCGCCCGTAGGCTGATGAGCCGTCGTAGCCACAGCGGTGCCTGCATCTTGAGGAGCCGCTCGTTGCGGAGGTCGGCCGGCCGGCCGAGGATGAAGCGGGGCACGAAAAAATAGCCGCGACGAGTGGAGTGGGCGGTGAAGGCGGCATGATGCGATGCCTCCACGGTGATATCGCAGCCGGAGTTGCCGGCCCCGATGACGAGCACCCGCTTGCCGGCGAGGGGAACCGGGAGCATGGGCGACTTGTACTGGCAGGCATGCAGGAACGGGCCGGTGAACGTGCCCGGGATGTCGGGCCACCGCGGCGCGCGGTTGTGGCCATTGGCGATGACCACGCCGGCATAGTGGGTGGGCGCGCGGCCCGCGACATTTACGATCCAGCCGGAGCCGCCAGCGGCCGGCTCGATCTGTTCGACGGTGGCATGCGTGCGAATCGCGTCGCGAAGGCCGAAGTGGGCCGCGTAGCGACGCAGGTAGGTGAGGCACTGGCGATGATCGGGATAGGCCGGCCAGTCGCGGGGCATCGGGAAATCGGTGTATTCGGTGAGCGACTTCGAACTGATCAGCCGCGTCGAATCAAACACGCTCGACGCCGCTGAGCCGTAGTACCAGTTGCCGCCGATGTCATCTTCTCGCTCGAGGCACTCAGCAGGGATGCCGGCCTGCAGCAGGTTTTTGAGCGCGGTGAGCCCCGACGGCCCGGCACCGATCACACACCATTTACGTTGCATGACGGGCAAGCGCCTCCGCGAGGCGGTGGAGATCGTGGGGCTCGTGCAGCCACGACAGGCTCACCCGGACCAGGCTCCGGCCGTGCGGCACACTCGGCGGCCGGATCGCCGGCACGAAGAAGCCTTCTTCGGCCAGGTGGTCGGCGAGGGCGACAGCCGCCTGCGGGGCCCCGACGAGCACCGGCACGATCTGGCTTTCGGCGTCACCGCTGTCGAGACCGCGGCGTTGCAAGGTGATGCGAAAGTCGGCGGCCCGGGCAAGCAGGTCGCGCCGGCGATCAGGCTCTTCGGCAAGCAGGCCAATCGCCCGCGTGGCCGCCGCCGCCACCCCCGGCGGATGGGCGGTTGAAAAAATCCAGGCCCGGGCCGTGTGCCGTAGCCAGTGGATCAGCTTTGCATTGCCGGCAACGAAGCCGCCGCTGGCGCCGAGTGCTTTGGAGAGCGTGCCGACCCGCACATGCACGCCGTCGGCCGTGGCGGTTTCCTCGACCAGGCCACTGCCGCGCTGGCCGAAGACGCCGGTTGCATGGGCCTCATCGACCAGCAGCATTGCGGCATGCTTCCGGGCGAGGTCGGAGAGGCCGGCCAGCGGAGCGATCGTGCCATCCATCGAGAAGAGTGTGTCGCTCACGATGAGCCGACGGCGGGCGGTGCCCGCCCCGGCCAAGAGAGCCTCAAGCGCGGCCAGATCGCGATGCGGGTAGATGCCCACGCGGGCCCGGGAGAGCCGGCAGCCGTCGATGATGCTGGCGTGGTTGCGTTCGTCGCTGGCGATGAAGTCGTCGGGGCCGACGAGGGCGGCGATCGTGGCGGTGTTGGCGGCAAAGCCGCTGGGAAAGACGAGGGCGGCCTCCACATCGAGCAATGCGGCGATCACCCGCTCGAGCTGTTGGTGGGCCAGCGAATGGCCGCTCACCAACGGGCTGGCACCGGCGCCGAAGCCCTCAGCGCAGGAGCCTTTCGAGGCGGCCTTCGTGAGCCGCACGTCGCCGGCATAGCCGAGGTAGTTGTTGGCGCCGAAGTTGAGAAGCGTGCGGCCGTCGAGAGAGACCTCGCCCGCCTGCCGGCCTGCGCGAACGCGGGCCGGCCGTTCGAGGCCGGCGGCTCGAAGGGCGTCGATTTCCCCGTCGATCCAGGCGAGCGGCTCGGGCAGCGGGGAGGCGGCTGACGGGGTGCGATCGGGTGCAGCGGCGTCGATGCGGCAGGGCATGACGAGTATTGTAGGCCCCAAGTAGGACAGGCTTCAGCCTGCAGAAATTGGGGACGGGAGGCGATTCCCGGCCGCCGAAGGCGGCACGGCCTCAGCCGGTTTACCGGCTGAGGTGCTTC
>JAQBZA010000170.1 GCA_027622795.1 Planctomycetota bacterium
CGTATGCACCTGCCAGAGAAGCCCGATCTCCAAACCCCGATCGACCTGGACAACGCTGCGATAGAGCTTTTGGTCGTAGGCGACCTCCCTCGTCGTGGTCTCTTCCCGCCGAGAGAAGAAGAGTGGCCCCTCTGGCCGGCCGTCGGCTCGCAGGCCGCGCACATTCCACTCCGCTGCGTCCACTGTCATTCGCCGGGGTACGAGTTGACAGTTCCAGACCCATTCCGGCGCATCGGGAAGTAGCCCTTCAACGACGAGCACATGCACGCCGGCCGGGAGCCACACCCAGAGGTATTCATCCGCCCGACGACAGACCGTTGCCGGTGCTCCATCGATCGTCATCGAAAGGGGAGACCAGGCAGGAAGCCGACCAGGCACCGGCAGGCCGCACTCGGCGGCTGCGTGCACTTCGGCCTCCACCCGAATGCGATCGCCGTTGATCGTGAGCGATGCGGTGGGAATCTCAGCCGCACGGGGAAACGCAGCGGCAGGCTGGAGCAGGTGGCTTCGTAATTGGTCGAGCAACTCGGGGGGAGGGAAATCCTCAGCGGCTGCCGGGCAGGCCGTACCGATCAGGATGCTCACTGCGGCAAACAGCACGATGACTGCCGGGGCTGGTTGCGGCTGCCAGCGGTGTTGGCGCTTCGCATCAGGCTGTCTGAGCAGTTCCCTGAGCAGCCACAGAAGCAGGCCAACGCGGACAACTGCCAAAACGCGATGAATCCATGCCGGCAGAAGAACAGTTCGCAGTGTCTGCTGGCTGCTGACCGGTCCATCCCAGCGGCAGATAACCTGATTCCCGTCCCAAGCCGGTTTGGCGATGCCGGTCTGGGTCTGGGTGCCCGGTGCAAATTGCAGATTCGACATCTGGACCTGGGCACCGGCAACCTGCTGTTCACCAAAACGCTGATAAAAGTTTTTCGTCGCATCAAGTTCTTGCAACTTCCCATCGGTGGTCACGGCAAGCGATCGTCCACGCGAAGCATCAGACCGCCGGGAACGGATCGTCGGGATGCCAATGACACCAGCCAGGTCACGCTGTCGATAATGGATTCCGTCTGGCTCAAGTTGTGGATAGAGCGCAGACTGGAGCTCCTTGGCAACGAATGGCACCAGATGGAGAAGCAGCACGCCCACGGCCAGAAGCTTCCACACGCCGAGCCACTTGGCCGCCCGGGCCGATCCGGCGATCTGCAGCAACGCGACCGGAGCCAGCAGAAACAGCCACGTAAACCGTGGCGATCCCGCCTCGTGATAGGTCAGGCCGAAGGCGAGGAAGGCAATGGCAGCGGCCGGGAGGCCCCGCATCCGAAACATGCCGACCGTGAAGACCAACAGGAGAAACACATCAAGCAGCGTCCACGCGGTAAGCCAGTCACCATCAACGCGATCGGCACCGAACACCGCCAGCATCCGCCAGCCGGGTGGCAGCGAGAACGTGACGTCGAGGCTGTCGGCATCCGACTGCCACCCCACGGCAGCCAGCGTGCCGGAGCGTTCAGTCTGGCCGATGACCTGAAGTTCGGGGCGGGCCGTGCGGAGTTCTACGCCGGCGGCGTCGGTCTCAGGGTCACGCGTGATCAGCTGCCGTTCACCATCGATCCGGACCACCTCGAGCCGGTGTCCTGGAGCTGTATCGAGCCGAGAGATTGCCCGACATTCCCCCTGAATCATGTCTTCAAAGGTGATGCCCCGACCGTCCTCATCGAGCCACAGTCGGCGACTGATGTGGAAGCGATCGGGCTGCCGCAGGCCACCTCCCGCATCCTTCACAACCCAGCGCAGGGGCGCGGCGGCGGTATCCCAGCGGAAGACAGGCAGGCCCCGCCACTGTTCCGGAAAGGTCGTAAGGTTGACATCTACCGGAGCCGCATCGGCAAACTCCGTGGCCCGCAACTCGGGCCGTGACTGGAGAGCGACGAGTTCGAGGGCCACCGTCGGCCTTATCCCGGCAGCGAAGGCGATTTCCCGGGTGTCTTCGGTGCGGAAGGCATCAATGCGAATCCGCCACGTGCCGGCTCGCACCTGGGCCCGCAGGCGACCCGCCGCGTCGAGTGCCACGGGGATTGGACCGTCAACGACGGCGACCTGCCAGCCGGCCGGAACAATGCAGCCCAGATCCTCTTCGCGGCTTTTTCCTGAAACAGTCAGCTCCACCTCGGTCCGTAGCCAGAGCGGTAGACCATCTTCGAGCACCCGGTAGACCTGGGCGGAGAGTTGGTCTTGCTCCTCTTCCGTTGATCGTGCCCGCCGCAGCCAGAGCACACCAGCGGCATCACGATCCGGAAGCCACACCTCCTGACCATCGCGTTGGAGCAGGAGAATCCCGATGCTCGACGGAATGGCAATCCGCTCGGGTGGCTGCCGCCAAATAAATTGACCGCGCACCGCATGCTGTCCCGCCGAGAGTCGGATCGAGGGAGTACGGTTATGAGCGACAACAGGGACAGGCTGTCCATCAACAGAGACCGCCTCGGGCCAAGTGTCGGCATCGCCCGGGAGCGGTAGCCAGGTTTCGTTGAAGGCTTTCACAACGACTTCCCATTCGCCAGCTGCGGCAGCGACATTCAGCCGGAGTGCTGACGGCCAGAGAGGGAGTCGGACCGACGCATCGTCATAGGGCGAAGGGCTCCCCGCATCGGCGACATCACGAAGCACCCATGACTGCCACGTTTCCAGCGGAGCGGGAAACACCGTGTCGTCTGCCGCAAGATGAGCCTGAATCGACACGCTCAAGACCATCATCCACAAGAGACACGACACTTTCTGCGGCACGTGGGCCTCGGCTCAAAGGGTTGGAGAACAATGTAGAGATTGTTTCTTCGCGACCAACTATTTTCCACCGACTGAACTATTGAGTCGGTGGCAATCGTAATTCCTCCATCAGGTCATCTCGGGCCTCCTCACAATGTCGAAAACCGCAGAGGACCGGCTTCCGGGATCACGATCACGGACTGGGCTGATTGGCCCGCACGGTGACATCGGCAAGCTCTTCCGGAGCCTGATGGCTGATTGCCGCTAGCTCAAGCCGAACGAGCAGAGAGGGGGTGACCAGCCTCAACTCGACCACCACCAGCGTTGCACGCTATCCTGCCGGGCATGGGTTGCCACGCGAAACGCGTCTGTCTTCGGTCTTCATCTCTGTGGAGCTTGTTGTTCTGCTGCGCACTGGCTCTGTTGACCGGCTGCCAGCCGGCAGAGACGGATTTCTTTGGTACCACTCGGCCACGCCACGGCCCCGACGAACTCTGGATAAATAACGCCGGTGAACCGGAATGGCTCGACCCGAACAAGTGCGCCGATGGCAACGGTGGTGAGATTCTCTGGAACACGTTCGCTGGTCTGGTGCAGGCGCATCCGGCCACCCTCGAACCACTGCCGGAAATCGCCACCCACTGGGATATCTCGGCCGACGGCCTGATCTACACATTTCATCTGCGGCCCTCAGAGTGGTCAGACGGAAAGCCCCTGACCGCTCACGACTTTGTGTATTCGTTTCGTCGACTCGTTGATCCTGTGACGGCAAGCAGGTACGCGACCAATGGCCACATCTTTCGAGGAGGTGCCGCGATCAGCCGGGGCGAGGCGGCTCCGGAGACGCTCGCCGTCCGGGCTCTCGACGACCTGACACTCGAGGTGACCCTTGAGCACCCCGTTCCTTACTTCCTGCAGTTTCTCACCTTCTATTCCTTCATGCCCATCCCACAGCACGTGCTGGAGGATCTTGTGGCCCGCGGCATCGATACCGACCTCTGGACGAGGCCAGAACATGTGGTTTGCAACGGCGCCTACCGGATGACCGAGTGGAGGTTTCGCCAGCGGATGGTATTTGAAAAAAACCCCCGCTATTGGGATGCAAAGAATGTCTCACTCGCACGGGTGAAGCTGTCGATGGTGGAAAGTTCCACAACCGCACTCAACATGTACGCTGCCGGAGAATTTGACTGGCCAGGCAGCAACACTTCGCTGCCTGCCGAATTCATGGATGAACTATCCCGCTATGAAGACTTTCATCGCCATCCCTACCTCGCGGTCTACTTCTACTGGATCAATACTCGTGCCCCCCCACTCGATAATCCGCTCGTTCGCCGCGCCCTGTCACTGGCAATCGATCGGGAGGCGCTCGTTACCCACGTGACTCGGGCTGGCCAGATACCCTCGGCCACACTCGTGCCCGATGGACTGGCCGGGTACGAAGCGATCGCCCTGCCGCTCTTCGACCCGGATCAGGCCCGGCAACTGTTGCGCGAAGCGGGCTACCCGCGACCGGAGGATCTGCCGGTGGTCACGCTCTCCTACAACACTTCTGAGGGCCACAAGCAGGTGGCCGAGGCGATCCAACAGATGTGGAAAAAGGAACTCGGCATCCGGGTAGATCTCGAAAATCAGGAGTGGAAGGTGTTTTTGGCCAACGCTGAACAGATGAACTTCCAGGTCTGCCGCATGGGCTGGACCGGAGACTACGCCGATCCGTTTACGTTTCTGGAACTCCTCACCACCGACTGTGGCAACAATCATTCGGCGTGGTCGAGCCCCGACTACGACGCACTCCTGGCGGACGCAAACCGCGAAAGCGACACCCGCCGGCGGCTGGCCAAACTCCGGGAGGCCGAGTCGTTGATGCTGCAGGACCAGCCGCTGATTCCGCTCTATGTCTACACCCGCTCACAACTGATTAAGCCTTATGTTCGTGGCATTGAGGGCAACCACCAGGATCGTCATCCCTGGAAGCACATCTGGATCGACGAGCGTCCGCGGAACAACGAGCGCAAAGCCGCAACCGCCCCACGGACTGAAGCCTGCCGCCCGGCGACCACTACCGCGGAGGCAGCATGAGGGCCTACCTGATTCGCCGGTTCATGGAGTTAATTCCCACCGCCCTGATTATCGTCGTCGGCTCGTTCGCCCTTGTGCGGCTGGCACCGGGCTCTCCCTTCTCGAGTGAGAAGGAGCTCCCTCCGGAGATCCGTCGGCAACTCGATGCCAAGTATGGTTTCGATAAGCCACTGCCCGAACAGTTCGCCCGCTACCTCGGCAACCTGCTGCGGGGTGATCTCGGCCCATCGACAAAATATCCCCAGCGAAGTGTCAACGAAATCATTGCCGACGGCTTTCCAATCTCACTCACTCTGGCGGGCGTGGCTCTCGTCTGGTCGCTCCTCGTGGGAATCACTGCGGGAATCATCGGTGCCGTCCGGCAGAATACGGTCTGGGACCATACGGCGATGGCTGCAGCACTCGTCGGGATCAGCATTCCCAGTTTTGTGCTCGGCCCGTTGCTTGTGCTGCTGTTCGCTCTGCGACTCCATCTGCTGCCGCCTGCGGGCTGGGGTGATCTCCAGCATGTAATTCTCCCGGGGATCACGCTGGGCACGATCTATGCCGCGTCAATCGCCCGCCTGACCCGTGGCGGCATGCTCGAGGTGGTGCGGAGTGACTTTATTCGGACGGCCCGCGCCAAGGGGCTCTCGGAACGGCTCATCATCTGGCGACATATGCTCCGGGGTGGGCTCCTGCCGGTTGTCAGTTACCTGGGGCCAGCGATTGCGAGCATGCTCACCGGGAGCGTGGTGGTCGAAAAAATCTTCAATCTACCCGGCATCGGCCCCTATTTCGTGGATGCCGCCTTCAACCGCGACTATTTCCTCGTGATGGGAATCGTGGTGCTGTATGCCTTTTTTCTGCTTGTGCTGAACCTCATGGTGGACGTGATCTACGGCCTCCTCGACCCGCGAATCGAGTATTCATGACTGGTATCCCGCCTCCTTCCGCCGCAGCGGAGGCTCCAGGCAATGGCGGCCTCGTCGCCGGCAGTTCGCTCTGGCATGACGCCTGGAAGCGGTTGCGCAAGAACCGGCTCGCCGTGGCCAGCGGGATTGTGATCCTCGTCCTGACCGCCGCCTGCCTTGTGGGCCCGCTCGTGATCGCGACCACCTGGGGATATGACTATGAGACGCAAGACCTCGCCTATGGCGCTCGTCCACCATCGTGGCAGCATCCCTTTGGAACTGACTTCTACGGACGGGATCTGCTGACCCGTGTTCTCTACGGCGGGCGGGTCAGCCTGACGGTGGGCCTGCTGGCCGCGGTGGTGGCGGCCACGATCGGCACCGTCTATGGCGCGGTCTCGAGCTACGCTGGCGGAGTCGTCGATTCGATCATGATGCGGGCAGTCGACATCCTCTACGCTCTGCCGTACATGTTTCTCGTGATCATCCTCGTCACCATTTTGGGCAAGAGCCTGCTCCTCGTATTTCTGGCCCTCGGCGCAGTGGGCTGGCTGCTGACGGCGCGAATCGTGCGCGGTCAGGTGATGAGCCTCAAGGAACAGGATTTTGTGACCGCGGCCCGCAGCCTCGGCACGCCGGCTCACGACATCGTCTTCCGGCATCTGATTCCAAACACGCTCGGGCCTGTGATCGTCACCTTCACACTCACCGTGCCCTCGATGATCCTGCAGGAAGCATTTCTCTCCTTCCTGGGCCTGGGCGTGCAGGCGCCTCGGCCGAGCCTTGGCGCCCTCATCAACGACGGTGCCAACCAGATGCTCGTCTTCTGGTGGACGCTCGCTTTTCCCGGAGCGGTGATGGCCATTCTGCTCTTTGCCCTCAACTTCCTCGGGGATGGGGTGCGGGATGCACTCGACCCCAGAATGAAACACTGAGAGTCGCTTTTCATGACGACACCCGAAGCCGTCTTGTCGGTTCACGATTTACGCACCTTCTTTCGCACCGATGATGGTGTGGTACGGGCTGTCGATGGTGTCAGTTTCTCGGTGCAACGCGGCGAAACGCTGGGAATCGTCGGAGAGAGCGGCTCGGGTAAGAGTGTGGCCTGCCTTTCAGCGCTGGGGCTTGTGCCCCGCCCGCCGGCTTTTCATCCGTCGGGTGAGGTCTGGTATGGCAACCGGGATTTGCTCCGCTGCTCGGAGCGGGATCTCGAGGCGATTCGTGGAAACCGGTTGGCAATGATCTTCCAGGATCCCCTCACCTCACTAAACCCCTATCTCCGAGTGTCCCGTCAATTGACCGAGGTGCTCGAGGTTCACAAAGGCTGTTCTCGGGCCGAGGGGCGTCAGGAAGCGAGCGCGATGCTCGACCAGGTGGG
>JAQBZA010000171.1 GCA_027622795.1 Planctomycetota bacterium
GTACCACCACGAGCCAGAACGTTTCGCCCGTCGACTTGTCCTCAAGCTTGGCGGTCAACGGCGAGCGAGCGCGAAGCGTGCCGTGCTCGGTGGAATTCGGATCGTCGAGATTGAAGTTGGCGGTGATTCCGGCGTAGCGGTGGAGTTCGGCGACCTCCACGATGCGGAAGCGTTCGGCATCGACAACCAGCAGGAGTGAGTCGGCGTCGTGAAAGCCCCCGCTGGCTGACGTGGCATGGTCAACGGGCCCCCGCATGGCGATCTCGACCGCCCGCCGATAGGCCAGCACATCTGCGGGCGCCACTTCCGAGAGCGCTACGATCTCCGCGTGGGTTTCAGGCCGCCGCAGCATCGCCACCAGTTGGCTGGCGATCACCCGAGCGTCGCTCACCGGCCGCGAGCCAGGCCGGTTGCTCTCAACATTCCAGCTCAGGAGCCGAAACTCCTCGGCGGCAAGCCGGCCCTGAAATGCGTGGCCGATCGGCGAGATCCCGCCGGCCAGTTCGAAGAGGAGAAACGCAAGAAGCAAAAAAACACGTTGGCCATGCATGGGCTGGTCTCGGGAGGGTGGCCGGGCAAAAGAAGAACGCGATGGTGGCGGCCACCATGTGCCGCCAGGCACCCGAGGAAAATCTGCTCCGATGCCGCGGGAGGGGTATCTGGGGTATAAGAATGGCGACTGGGGGCCTTTCGTTCCACGATGTTCCGCCACCGGCCAGTTTTTCGCAAGCACACCGAGACGATTTCCATGGGCTCCGGGGATATTGGCATGGTTCTCGTCGGGGGGGTATCGGCTTTTGACGCTGTCTGCCGGGACGCTCGCCCGGGATGGCCAGCCCCTCCGCCCCATGACGCGCCAGGAAGCAACCTCCGATGAAAACCTCCACGTTTCTGCTGGCCCTGGCCGTCTCGCTCGGTGGCTTTTTGTTCGGCTTCGACGCCGGGATCATCTCCGGCGTGATGGAATACTTCCGGCCGCAGTTCGGCCTGACGGATGCCCAGGCTGGCTGGGTGGTGAGTTCGCCGACGTTCTCAGCGACCTTTGCGATGCTCGTGGCGGGCCGGCTGAGCGACATGATCGGCCGCAAGCCACTGCTCCTGGTGATCGCCTTCCTCTACACCCTCTCGGCGGTCGCCTCAGCGTTCGCCACGTCCTACGAAATGATGTACGTCGCTCGGATGATCGGCGGCATCGCCTTCGGGGCGGCCCTGATCATTGCCCCGACCTACATCGCCGAAATCGCGACCGCCGAGAATCGCGGCCGGCTGGTCTCGATCCAGCAGCTGAACATCGTGCTGGGATTTTTCGCCGCCTTCGCCTGCAATAACGTTCTCCACGGCATGACCAAGGGGGAGTCGCCGCTGCTGACCGACGAAACCGTCTGGCGGTGGATGCTCGGTCTGGAGGCGTTCCCGGCGGCGGTCTACTTCGTGGCAATGCTGCTCGTTCCGGAGAGTCCCCGCTGGCTGTTCACGAAGGGCCGGGCTGAGAAGGGGCAACTGGTGCTCGCCCGTCTCCATGGCGAGGCGGCCGCCGTGGAAGAACGGCGAGCCATCGAAGAGGGCATCGCCAAGGAAATGGCGATGGAAAAGGGCGCTTTTTCGGAGCTCTTCAGCCCGGCCCTGCGGACGATCGTGTTCATCGGCTTGGCCGTCGGCATCCTCCAGATGAGCACCGGGATCAATGCGATCTACTTCTACGCCAACAGCATCTTCGAGCAGACGGGCATCGGCACCGATGCCGCGTTCACCGCGGGGGTCCTGCTGAGCAGCACGAGCGTGGTCTTCACGCTCGTGGCGATGGCCCTGATCGATCGGCTCGGTCGCCGCCCATTGCTGCTAGCGGGGATGGCCGGGATCGCGATCAGCCTGCTGCTCTGCGCCTGGGCCTTCAGCCAGGCGACCTACCAGCTCACCGAGGCCGATCTCATCCACCTGGCAGAAGTCGACGAGGCGCTCGGCGCCGACCGGCTCGGCGGGGTCGTCGACGAGGTCTTCGAGACCGACCTGGCCTTCAAGAACCGCATGAAGGAACTGCTCGGCGGCGACGACTACGCCAAGCACGAAGGGGCGGTCGTGCAGGCGGCGATCGCGATGCCGGGAACGATCGCCCTGGTCGGCATCTTCGGATTCATCGCCTGCTTCGCCTTCTCGCTCGGGCCGGTGATGTGGGTGCTGCTCTCCGAGCTCTACCCCAACCGGATTCGCGGCCTGGCGATCGGGACGATCGGGTTTGTCAACTCGGCGACCAGCTGGCTCGTCCAGCAGATCTTCCCGTGGGAGCTCTCGGTGCTCGGCAACGCCACCACCTTCCTGATCTTCGGGCTGATCGCCGCCGGCGGCTTCCTCCTGATGCTGATGACCCTCCCCGAGACCAAGGGCAAGTCGCTCGAACAACTGGAAGCTGAACTGATCACCGGACGGTAGTCGCCCCGAGTCAGCAACGCCACCGCCCCCTCGACAGCGTTGTTGCTGCCTGCAACCCAACCCCAAGAACACTTCTTTGGAGCAGCCCGATGTTCACTCGCCCCCTGGTCGCCTCGCTCATCGCCTTGGGAGCCTGCCCAACCGTGTCGACTGCCAATGAGATTCCAAGCATCTCCGTCGCTGCGACCGACTTCCTCGCGGCCTCGGCGGGAGTCACGGCCGGCGGCAACGAGGTGAGGCTGGCCGCCGGCAACGAGTGGTTTTCCTTCGAGGCTGAGATACCGGTGGCGGGGCGATACCGTGTCGAGGTCACCGGCCGGGCTGCCACTGATGAGCCGACCGTCATCCATCTCGAGGATGCGATCGACAACGAGGACGGCCGACACTACGACATCACCGCGGCGATGCCCTTCTCGGCCGGGGGTTTCCAAACGGTGCACAAGGACGGCTCACCACTCAACGAGGGGTTGCACCGAATGAAGCTTCACGCCGCCGGCGGGCCGGCGTCCATCCGCTCGGTTCAGTTCATTCTCCTCAAGCCGCACGAGCTGACCCCAAAAACACTCGAACAGCCAACCGGCGGTGCGGATTGGAAGCTCGTCTGGTCCGATGAGTTTGAGACCGACGGCCCGCCGAATGCCGAGGCCTGGGCGTTCGACATCGGAAACTGGGGCTGGGGCAACAACGAGCCCCAGTATTACACGGAGAACCGGCCTGAGAACGCCCGCGTCGAGAATGGTTGCCTGATCGTCGAGGCCCGCAAGGATCGTCCCGACGGCGGCTGGTCGTCGGCGCGGCTGACCACGCGGGGCCGCGTCAGTTTCCTCTACGGGCGGCTCGAGTTTCGCGCGAAAACGACCACTGGCCGGGGCAACTGGGCGGCCGTCTGGATGCTGGGCGACTCCTATCGCGATGAGATCTCCTGGCCCTACTGCGGCGAGATCGACATCCTGGAAAACGTGGGTCGAGAGATCGACGACGCCACCGGCGACGGCAAGGCCCATTTCTCCTGCCATACCCGTGCCCACTACTTCAAGGACAACAGCCACATCTCGACGACGAAAGAGATCCCCGGCCTCGGCAACCGCTTCCACGATTACGCGCTCGAGTGGACCCCGGAGTCAGTTCGGATTTTCTTCGACGGTGAGCACGTCTACACCTACGACAAGCAGGGCAGCGAACGGGAGTATCCCTTCAACGAGCCGCAGAATCTGGTGGTCAACATGGCAATGGGCGGCGGCATGGGGGGCGAGATCGATCCCTCGCTGACCCGTGAACGGCTGGAGATCGAATACATCCGCCTCTACGCCCGCCCGGAATGAACCTGGACTGATGACAGCCGGGAGCCTTGCCCACGATGACTGCCGAGACCTTCTTTCAAGCGACCAACACGCTGGCGTTGCTGGCCTGGATGGCCCTGGTGGCCTTTCCAGGGAAGAAACTGGTGGCCGGCTGGCTCTGCGCCGTGCTCGTGCCGGGAGTGCTAGCCGGTTGTTACGCGGGCGTGATCGGTTGGAAATTGACCACCGACGGCCTGCCGCCAGGCGACGTCATGACGCTCGCGGGCCTGAGGGAGGTTTTCACCGACGACTGGGTTTTCGCCGCCGCCTGGACCCACTATCTCGTGTTCGACATGGTGGTGGGCGCCTGGATCGCGCGGGATAGCATCCGTCTGAACCTCCCCTGGCTGCCCCGGACAGCGGCCCTGCTGCTCACTTTTTTTGCCGGCCCCGTAGGATTTCTGTTACACCTCGGCAGTCGCGGCTGGCTGCGGCGGGAAGCGATGGTCGAGTAGCCACGGCCGCGCCTGCGGTCACCCCCAAACAAGACAGCACAAGGGCTGGCTGGCGGGACGCGATGATGAAGAAGTCCAAGAAAAAACGCGGTCGCACGCATCGGTCACCGCATGCCGAGGCGACCTACATCTGTGACTCCTGTGGTGAAGAAATCGTGGTTCCGGTCGACATCTCGGCCGGCTCCCACCAGGACTACATCGAAGACTGCCCCGTCTGTTGCCACCCGATGAGCCTCCACGTCGAAATCGACTTTGACGGTGAGGCACGCGTTCAGGGTGAGCACGAGTAGGCCCGGGGACCGGATAGCCCGGATCAAGCACGCCCGGCCGAAAGAGCGTTCGCCAACGGGCAGGCGGCCGTGATCGAGTCACCCCGCCGATACGCCCCGAGAAGTTCCTTGGACCGCTGGGCGAGCAGCCGGCGAACCTCCCGGCGTTGGCCCTTAACGCGTGCGATTTTCATGGTGTCGTAGGCCGTCGTCTGGTGCCGCATCCAGGCGATCACGGCAGCCTCGGCCCGGCGTTCGATCGGGATTCGCTTGGTGCGGGCCACGGTGCCGCTGCCGATCGGTGTGGCGTGGCTCGCGACAGCCCGGGCTAGTTGAACAGCGATTTCCCGGTGCCGTGGGTGAAATGCCAGATATTCAACAACTGCTGCCTGGAAATCCTCGACGTATTCAGCCTGCTGGGACTGGCGGCGTCTTGCGTCAGCCTCTCGGCGTTTCGAATAGGCTTCAGTGGAGCGCTCGGCCTCCAGGGCCTCCCGAATCGTGCGGATCGTTTCCCGAGGGGCCCAGATGCCGCGAGAAAACATCCGGCGGCCGACTTTCTCTTGGACCAGCCAGAACTCCCCGGCGGCCTTCACGCGGCGAGTCAGGGCGGCGTCACCGGGCGGCAGCAGTTCCCAACCTGCCGGCACCGGGATAATCTCGTCGGCGGGTGTTCGCACGGTGTTGGGAGCGGGGCCAGGCAGATAAGCGGGCGGCGACATACAGCAGGGTGTCGGCTGGAAACTACCTGCCAGTCAAACAACGAGCCTGATGAGCCCTACGACCGGCTCCTTTTCGGCGGCTGTGATTGACGGGTTTGCCTGGCTTCTTTGCCTCAGGCTGGAGCCGGAACAGCCGCCGCAACCCTTTCCGCAAACTCTTGAGCACGCTGAAGATCCCGCTCATTCGGATGTCGCCAGTTCAGTCCGCCGGTGAGCCAGAGCGGGCCCCACGTATCAAAGCCCCGGCAGGCAAATTCCCCGATGACGTCGAAGCCCTTCCGAGCCAGCCGCTTCTTCAGGGGGGCATGCCAGAGTTTCGCCAAGAACGGCAGCCCGGAGGTCGTAAAAATGAAAATGGGAAAATCACGGGCGTGTTCTTCGGGCATCCCCCGAACCCACTGGAGAAGTTCGTCGTGCGGCCGCCCGTAATAGACGCCAGAGCCGATGCCCAGAACGTCACAGTCGGCCAGTCGGGAATACGGACATTCATCCGGAGAAACACATTCAGCCCCGAGCACACCAGCCATCGCATGGGCTACCTGAGCCGTGTTCTGGTGGTGGACCGACTTGTAGACGAGTACGGCTCTGGGACAGGTCGCTGCGGGATTCATGCTGTGATTTTACGCGCTGCTGGTCGCGGGCGGCTGGTGGCGACTTCGAGCGTCGGAAAATACAACAGCCCCAGGTCGATGCCAGAATCGCGGTCAGTCGCGGCCCAATCACCGGGGATACCGCTCGTCACAGACCTGACCTGCACCCCTTAAAAGAGGCCACATCTGGAGAGTGTCCAGGAGTGGTCACAACCAAGGGAGGGCGATAGATGCCACGAGGAAAGAAGCATACGGCAGAACAGATCATTGGCCAACTTCGCGAGGCCGCTGTGTCATGCGGCAACTCCGCTGGAAGACATCGCTTTCACGCTCCATGTCAGCAAGACCGCTGTTCGGTCGTGCCTCGAACTCTATGGGGTGGTTCCGTCGCGACGAAACGCGTCGCGGAGAAATGCATCGATCAGGGGGTCGACGAGCCGATGCGCGGGACCGAGACCGTGACGGCCGCCCGGGATCTTGAGGTGGGTCACGCCTGCCTTGGGATACGTGTAGCGGAGGAGCCCGCCTGCGATGCGTTCGCCCTGGGTGTCAGGGATGGGAGCCCCTGGGAAACCGCGAGCGTTCGCCCAGGCATACGCTGATTGTTGGGCGGAAAGGTGAATGCCGCCAGGCCCGCGTCCGCCTCCATAGGGCACCACGGTGTCAGCGGTTCCGTGGATGGTCAGCAGTGGGCAGCGACACGCTGGCTCAAGGGGAGTGTCGTAGTCAGCGGACGAGGCGTCCGATCGTTTCCAGAACTTCCCGTCGTGAAACTGGTCCGTCGTCATCGACGAGACAACGGCTACAGCCGATCGAACGGCAGCCGCTTCCGTAGCCTCCCACTCGATCAGCAGGGCGTAGACCAACGCGGCGCCGTTGGAAAAGCCAACGAGCGAAAGACTGCCGCAGTCGGCCTGGGGATAACGCTGCTGCACGTCGGCGAGCATCGCTGTGATGAAAGCAACGTCGGGAGCCTTCGATCGCTCCCTGGTGATGTTCCAGCTCCGCTCGTATCCCTGCGGCGCGACCACCAGGCAGTCGGGATGGCGAGCGGGCCAGTTGGCAATCGCCCGCTCTGCCTGTCCGCCGTTGCCATGGAGCACCACGACCACGGGCCAACGCTCCCGCCTCAGCCGTGGCAGCTGCACAACGTAGCCACGTTCAAAGCCAGCGGGCTCCTGCGGCCAGGTCTGCCGTACCGAATGCTGCTGACGACCGCCCGTGCCAGGCGGCTGGGCGGGTGCGGTGGACAGGGTGCCCCAAACGATCAGGCACATGATCAACGCCCCGACGT
>JAQBZA010000172.1 GCA_027622795.1 Planctomycetota bacterium
TCGCTGAGCCGTGGATGCGGTTGTCGATACCGTACCGCAACGAATTCAAAAGCCCCTGCACATTTCCCGTTCCAAAGCCCGTCAACATCTGCCGCCGCTCATCAGCGACACCATCGCCGTCGGTGTCCCGCAGATAGAGAAGGTCGGGGGCGTCTCCGACAAACACACCCCCATTCCAGCAGCAAATCGCCGTCGGCCACGCGAGCCCCTCGGCAAAGACGCACGCCCGGTCATACCGTCCATCGCGGTCGTCATCGAGAAGCAACCGTACACGACCGAGCCGCTGGTCGCGGTCCTCGCTGTAACCACGCATTTCGACCACAAATAGCCTGCCATCCTCATCCCAGTCGATCGCCACGGGGCTCGCCAGCAATGGCTCGGCAGCGGTGAGTTCCAGCGAGAAACCGGGGGCGACATGCATCGTGGTAGGGGCGTCGCCGGCGGACACCGACGCAACGCGGGGCAGATCACGGCCGTAGTCATCGGCGTGGGCCCTCGTGGCCACTGTTCCTCCGGTGGTGAGGAGCAGGGCCAGGAAGGCCACCAACAAAGATGCCTCCAGCACATGCCTGTTCGTCATGGTGCCTGCTCCAGAAGTCTTCTCATCGCAGTGGTGAGAGTCTCTTCAGCCTGCGGCCCCACAAATGAACTCCGGATGTCAACTTCATATCCACCCTGCGCATACGACTCAGCCGTGCCGATGTAACCGGGACCGTAGTCGCCATAGGCCGCCATCATCACATGGAGATCGGGCCGCATGTTCTGAGCCGCCAACTGGTACTCAACAAAGAGTTCCCCAGGCATATGAAGCATTCGTACATCCCCGATTCGCAGGCATGTAATGTCGATCGGTGTCCCTGCGGCTGATCTCTCCATCCACGCAAGGGCATCCGCGGCGTTCATGGTGCCGCGGTCAGCATGAGCGCGGATACCTTCCTCAAGTGACATTCGGTCGAGTTCCGGGCGAACATTGAGTCGCACGGGTTCGCTGTGCCAACCGATATCCTCTGGGAGAAGAGGCCGCCGCCCCACGTGGGCCGCCTCGTAGGCCGCCCGCATCCCCGCCGCTAGTCGCAACGCCAGCGTCACCCGGTTCTCCGGGGAGCCGTCGTTGTACTTGCCGGCGGCGACGTTTCCGCCGGCGCCGGTGAAGTGGAGATGCAGTGCGGACGGCACATCCTGGGTCCGCAACAGCCGCGCGATCCCCGGGAAGTCGGGCCCTGGAACGCCGGTGCGGTAATAACTCATCGGGTGGGTCGCGTAGCAGGAGAGGACAGCCGCCGGCGTGTTCTCCGACCAGAGTACGAGCGTTGCGACGAAGGGATCGATTATTCCCTCGGGCTCCGCCCGGAGAGCCTCGTCACGGGTTGCACTCGCCCGCCAGCCGCGGATTCGACCGTTGTCGCCGATGAGACGGCGGTTACTCGCCACACCCTGCACGCGACCACGTCCGAATCCCACATGAGTTAGTGGCACTGCCTTCGCCAGTCCTTCCTGCAGCGCAGTGGCGGTGCGGCGAATCACTTCGCGGGCAAAGTCCCCTTGGAAACGTTTGTAGGAGTGAATGTCCATGTCAGCGAGCAGTCGCTCCGCAGTAAAATCGGCTTGCGGGGCATCGTGTTGATGGAGAGCATGAACCGCGACACGGGCGGGCGATGTACCCGCCGCACCGGCGAGTGCGTCGCGAAAGGCCGTGTGGGCGGCGTTGCCGATTCCAATCCAATCGACGGCTGCCATCACGATCGGGTCGCCGGCACCAAGCACGACGATCCCCCGACTCCGCAACGAAAGATCGGCATGGCGGACCGCGGTGTTGTATGCCATCTGAGAACCCAAAGGGGGTGTGGCATCGACGTCGAATATGGCCAGTTGGATTGCAGCGGCCGGATCGACAGAACCAGCGTTAACGATCCTCACGGACGCACTGGTCACCACCAGCGCGAACAGAATCCCTCGGAATGCAAGGAAGTTTTTCCTCGCATAGCAAAACTGTTTCCGCTGCATGGTGATATTTCCAAAAATGTGTTCTGTTTGCGGTGGTCTAGTTGGCTGCGGATTGAAGTGGTACATTCGGTCTCGTTGAGGCGGGTCCAGGAGCGCGTACGATGTCAACCACAGAAGTTGTTGCGGGCTCCGACACGAACGTTATCAGTATGCTGCGCAACTGGTCTCTCGGTGTCGGAGTGGTGTTGGTTCTCCTCGGAGTGGCCTGCTTCGCCCGACCACTTGTTCCTTCGCTCACGATCACGTTTCTCATCGGTGCGATGCTTCTTGCCGGGGGCATCCTGAGAATCGTCGCTGCCTTTGGAATGTACAGCTGGAAAGGTTTTTGGCTCACCCTGTTGTGTGGTGCGCTCTCGGTCGTCTCCGGAACTGCAATGCTGTCCCTACCCGGCGTCGGCATCGAGGCCTTGGTCGTGTTTCTCGGGCTCCTGATCATGTTCGAGGCGGCGGCAAAGATCGCCGGTGCGTTTTCCATGCCGTCAGGCTTTCCCTGGGGCTGGTTACTCGCTGATGGAATCATCACCGGAATCCTTGGTGGAATTCTTTTTACGGCATCACCAGACCAGGCACCAACATTTCTGGGACTGATCATCGGCGCCCACCTTCTGGCAAGCGGGGTGATGCTCCTGGGCACCGGCGTGTGGCTTCATCGCGCTCTCGACTGAGTCTCGGTCGAAATAACTGGAGGACTCGGTGGAACCTACAAGAAGACGTGGGTTTGCGCTCGTAGCGAGTCGCAGCCGGCCCCGGTGTTTGATGATCGATATATGTCTGCATCCACGAGCGGACTGACTTTCACTGTTTCGCAACAGTCAAGGCAATGCGATCTCGTCCTTGAGCCGTCACGTCAGTAAGGGAAGTGGATTCTTCTGAGCCCAGGAATTAAAGGCCGGACAATCACTTCAACGAGGAGCCTGTCCAGTTTGTATGCGACTGGAAATCGATAAGAGCAACTGAGACGTTTGGCCTTACACCGGGCGGACGCTGATCGTGAGCAGATGGCCGTCAATGTCGAGAGATTCGGCCATGGCTTCGGGGAATGTGCCAAACGTGGCCGACTCGGCGAGCGTCTCGCCGGCCACATAGTCGAGGTGGTGCTCGATCGCTGCCCTGAGCTCGGGCGATGACGTCTCAAAGCCAAGGTCGATGCGGTCGGTGAACTCAAGGTCGAGCGTCTTCCGCTGCGATTGCACCGCATGTACGACCTCGCGGACGAGGCCTTCGGCGATGAGTTCTGGTGTGAGCTGGCTGGCGACGACGACCACGGCCAGCGGGCTCTCCGCGGCCGCCCAGCCTTCCTTGGCGGTCGGGCGGACGATCACGTCGCCCGGTTCAATCTCGATCGTGTCACCCGAGGGGAGCGACACCGCTGCCCGGCCGTCGCGGTCAAGAGCTGCCAACAAGGCTGTGGCGTCGGCCTTGTTGATAGCATCACGAGCCTGAGGTAGCTGTTTGCCAAGCCGAGGCCCAAGCTTCTTGAGGTCAGGGAGCACACTGCGAGTGATGTAGCGGTCGGGCTCGCGGCAGATCTCGAACTGCTTCACATTGAGCTCGTCGCAGACGAGATCGGCATGCTCCGCAAGCCATTCCTCGTCGGCCGGAGATGGAGCGGTGAGGATCACTTCCACCTTCGAGAGTGGCTGGCGAACCTTCAGCTTCTCGGCGGCGCGGGCGGCGCGGCCCAGCGATGAAACGTCACGGACCAACGCCATCCGACGGCTGAGATCGGCATCGATCAGCCGCGTCTCACTGGCGGGGAAATCGGTGAGGTGGACGCTTCCAGGCACAGCGGCCCCAAACGGCCCAACAGCCAGGTTCTGCCAGATCGCCTCGCTGACAAAGGGCACAAACGGTGCCGCGAGCCGCGTAATCGAAAGCAGCGTTTCGTAGAGTGTCCAGTAGGCGTCGAGCTTGTCGGTATTGGCCTGCGGGCTGACGTCGGCCTTGCCGGCTGCCCAAAACCGATCCCGAGACCGGCGGACAAACCAGTTGCTCACGCCATCAACGAGCGCGGAGAGCCGCTGGGCTGCAGCGAAGTGATCGTAGCGATCGAGACGCTCCACCATCTCTGCAGCCGTCGAGTTGAGCTCCGAGAGCATCCAGCGGTCGAGTTCACTCCGCTCGTGCACGGGCCTCCAGCCGTCCGCTTTGGCGAGATTGGCATGCTCGAGCCCCGCCGGATCTGCGAGCAGTGTCGCCGGGTTGAAATCATCGATCCGGGCATAGATCACAAAGAACGAATAGACATTCCACAGCCGCAGGAGAAACTCCGACACACTGTCGCGGATCGCTCGTTCATTGTAGCGGATGCTCGTCCACGGCGGTTGGCCGGCAAGAAAGAACCACCGCAGCGCGTCAGCGCCGTATGAATCGAAGATCACGTGCGGCTCTTTGTAGTTCCGCTTGCTCTTGCTCATCTTCTGCCCGTCTTCGCCGAGCATGTGGCCGAGCACGATGCAGGTCTTGAAGGGGTGTGGATAGGTGATTTGCTCGTCCCCGGGCTGGCTGAGTTCGGGCATCCGCCCGAACAGCAACGTGCTGATCGCCAACTGGCTGTAGAACCAGCCGCGGGTTTGGTCGATCGCCTCCGAAATGAAGTCGGCCGGAAACTGCGCCTTGAATTCCGCGGCGTTCTTGTGCGGCCAGCCCCACTGGGCAAACGGCATGGCACCCGAGTCAAACCAGCAGTCGACCACCTCGGGCACCCGCCACATGCGACTGCCAATCGCAAACGGTGAATCATAGGTGATGGCATCGATGTATGGTTTGTGAACCTTGAGGTCGTCAGAAAGTTGGGGATTCGCCGCCTTGGCCTTTGCGAAGACGTCAGCCCCGGAAACGCCCGGCTTGGCGATCAGAGCCGCATACGATGGCACCGCCTCCATTTTTCCGGTCTGTTCGCACACCCAGATCGGCAGCGGGGTGCCCCAGTAGCGCTCGCGAGAAAGAGCCCAATCGACATTGGTCTCCAGAAAGTTGCCGAACCGCCCGTCTTTGATGTGCTCTGGCAGCCAGTTGATCTTTGAGTTGTTGGCAAGCATCTGGTCACGAAACTGACTGGTGCGGATAAACCAACTCTGCCGGGGATACTGAATTAGTGGGTCATTGTCGGCCCGCCAGCAGAACGGGTAGTCGTGGACGTATTGCTCCTGATGGACGAGCAGGCCGCGGGCCCGCAGATCGCGGGTGATGTCGCGGTCGCACTCCTTCACGAATCGGCCGCTTCCCATCGGGAAAGCGTCGGTAAACGTGCCGTCGGGAGCGACGGCATTCAGGAGCGTGGGCCCACCGCCTTCGGCAAACCGGGCCTGCTCGGCCACGAGTACGGTGTAGTCGATCTCGCCAAACGCCGGCGCGACGTGCACGATGCCGGTGCCGGAATCGGTGGTAACAAAGTCGGCGGCGACGACCCGCCAGGCCACAGCCTCGCTGCCACCCGACGCGAGCGGGGCAGTTGCCGCTGCTCCGGCTGGCCGATAGCAGTCGAACGGGGGAAGATAGGACCGGCCAACGAGCGCACTGCCCGGCAGGCGATTGATGACCTCGAACTCCTTCTTCATCTTCTCGCCAAGTTCGACGGCGAGCGGTTCGGCGACGATGTATTCCGCCGCATCGGCCACGCCCATCTCGCGGAGCACAACATAGTCAAGATCGACCTTTACCGCGGCGAATTGGTTGGAGGGGAGTGTCCAGGGAGTCGTCGTCCAGGCGACGAGGCTGCGATTGGTCGGGGCGCCTGCGTCATCAAGCAGGGGGAAGGCGACATAGACACTTGGGTCAGCCACTTCCTTGTAGCCTTGGCCGACTTCACCGCTGGAGAGCGCGGTGCCCCCTTGGGCCCACCACCAGACGATCTTGTGGCCCTGGTAGAGGAGCCCGCGATTGAACAGTTCTGCCAGCGCCCACCACACACTCTCCACAAATGACTGGTGGTAGGTGACATAGGCATCCGACAGATCGATCCAGAAGCCGATCCGCTCGGTCAGGGTCTCCCACTCCTTCATGTACCGCCAGACACTCTCCTGACACTTGTGGATGAAGGGCTCAATGCCATACGCCTCGATCTCGGCCTTGGAGTGGATGCCGAGTTCCTTGCACACCTCGACCTCGACCGGCAGGCCATGGGTATCCCAGCCTGCTTTCCGTTCGCAGTAGTCCCCCCGCATCGTGCGGTAGCGCGGGTAAAGGTCCTTGATCGTGCGGGTGAGGCAGTGGCCCGGGTGAGGCATACCGTTGGCCGTGGGTGGTCCCTCATAGAAAACAAACCGCTTTCCGCCCCGCCGCTGTTCCAGTGACCGCTGGTAGATGTCTTGCGTTCGCCACAGGGAGGCAATGGTGGCCTCGATGGCGGGAAAGTCGGGCTTGCCGCGGACGGGTTCGAACATGGATTGAGGGTCCGAAGAAAAAAATTCGAAAAGTGAAATCGTACCCCGATTTGCGGTATCGCCACAGGGGCCAACGTCGCTGGGCAATCAGGCCCGGATGCCGTCCTCGGGTCACGGGGCTCATTGCACAGCTGACATTTGGCTGGCTAGGATCTAGTGTATGAAAAGTCTATTTTGGATCGTGGTGGCCGTGTCGCTCAGTGCTCATGCCCTTGAGTCGCTGGGGCATGCGGCGGAGCAGCCGGCCCCGAAACAGCCTCCTCATATCGTTTGGCTCACGGTAGAGGATATGAGCCCATGGATCGGTCCCTACGGTGATCAGACCGTGCCGACCCCGAATCTTGATCGCCTCGCCCGGGAGGGTGTCGTTTATGACAACGCCTTTGCGACGTCACCGGTGTGCGCTCCGGCCCGGTCATCGCTGATCACCGGCATGTTCTGCACCCGTATTGCGACGATGCAGATGCGGAACGGCAATCCAAGTCAGGCTGCGGTCGCAAAGAATCCGGAAGCCTACCGTGATATCCCAGGTTATGAAGGGCTGCCACCGACATTCGTCCGGTGTTTTCCTGAGCACCTCCGGTCCGCCGGTTATTACTGCACGAATAATTCGAAAAAGGACTACCAGTTCAAGGAACCGGTGACAGTCTGGGACGAATCGAGCAACAAGGCTCATTGGAGAAATCGAGCGCCGCACCAGCCG
>JAQBZA010000173.1 GCA_027622795.1 Planctomycetota bacterium
CCGCCACGCTCGTGACCGGAACGACGTCTGATCCCGTCGATCTGGTGACGTGGGGAGGAACGATCGACGACCTCAATCGCATCAGTTTCACGACGGACATCGACAAGGAACTCACGTCGATCCTCGGCACCTACCTGAACGTCGACGGGTATTTCGCCACCGAACTGCCCAGCCTGTTCCACCGCGACGGCCGGCTCATCGAGGAGATCGGTCTCTTCCTTCCGCGGGACAGCACCGCCATCGTTCCGCAGCCCACCATCGACCCGCGGCCCGCGATCGACCTCAACGGTGACGGTCTGCTCGACGGCCTTTGGCGGGAAGCGACGACCGGCCTGGTGGTGGGCACGCTGTATGACGCCGACGGCCGCGCGGCCGGCACGCGGATCCTTGGCGGGGATACCGACTGGACGATCGGCTCCCCCGGCGACTTCGACGGCGACGGCGTGACCGACGTGATCTGGCTGCACTCCAGCGGGCTTGGGGTGATGCGGATTCACAACGCCGACGGCTCGACCCGCTCCAGCGACGTGATCGGAGCCAGCGCCGAGTGGGGGATCGAGGCCTCGGGCGACTTCGACGGCGACGGCCTGAGCGACATCGTCTGGCGGCATGATGTCAGCGGCACCACCGTGATGTGGCTGATGGACGGGGCCGCCACGACGCAGCAGACGCTGCTCGGCGGAGATACCGACTGGCGGCTGGTCGCCACCGGCCCCGGCTTCGATGCCAACGCCGACGGCACGACCGATCTGATCTGGCGGCATGCCCCCAGCGGAACGCATGTCGTCAAGCGGATGATGGGAGCCAGTGAAATCTCCGCCACCGTTCTCGGCGGCAGCAGCGACTGGGAGATCGTGGCGACCGGCGACTTCGACACCGACGGCTACGGCGATCTGCTGTGGCGGCAGGCCTCGACCGGCACGGTCGTACAGTGGCTTCTCGTGGATGCGGCTCTCCGGCAGGCTGCCTGGGTGGGGGGGAACCTCGACTGGTCGGTCGTCGCGACCGAAGACGTTGACGGCGACGGCCGGAGCGACATCATCTGGCGGCAGGCCTCGACCGGGGTCAATCTCACCCGGCTGATGGAGGGCACGCTGCAGCGGGGCAGCATGATCCTCGGTGGCGATCAGAACTGGTCGATCCTCCGCTGGCCCGGCCGGCAGACCGGCTAACCGCCGCCGACCTGATGCGACTACCTGTTCTTCCCCGGCCTGACCGGCTCGCCCTCAGCATCCTTCACGAGCCACTGCCCGTCCTTCTTGTGGAGCAACACTTTCACGCCCGCCAGAACTGTGCCCGGCGTGGCCTTGTCGATCACGTTGCCTGTCACCCGCACAATGAGGTTGGCGACGGCCTCCGGCGGCTTCTTGGCGGACTCCACGACAACATCGAGGCTCGTAATCGCTACCTCGGTCGGCTGCACCTGCTTGAGGACCCGCTCGGCTTCTTCCCGCAGCGGAAGCAGGTCTGGATCGAGCGCGGCCATGATCGTGGAAATATCCTGCCTCTCCGCCGCACGAGCCAGCCGCGGGAACATTTCCAGCAGGTACTCGCGGTCGGTCTCAACGAGCAAATCTGCGACGAATACTCCCATCCCCGCCAACGCGAGAAGCGTAGCCGCAGCCAGAAGCCCCCGTGATCGCACCTGCAGCCAGACGAAGAAACCACCGACTGCCCCAAGAAGACAGCAGATGACCAGCGGTAGTGAGGATTCAAAAGGCACGGGAGCCCGATAGGCGTGGTGAGGAACTGACTTCGATTTGAGCCGCAAGTTCCTTGAGCATGTCGGCGTAGGCGGTGGCAAGCAAATCCGACTCTCGTATCCCCAGCCGACTCATCAGGCCTTCAGCGATCTTGTGGCCCTCTGCCGGTGATTGGTCAGGTCGCAGCACCACCTCCAGTTCGAGGAACGTGCCCAGCCCCACGACCGTATCGAGATGCACGCGGGTCTGGCCGACGAGGGAGAGCACCCGCGTCTTCTCCACCACCACCGTCTCACCCAATGCCTGCCGAAGGACTGACTTCAACGTGACGGCATCCGCAACCGGTGTGATCTCGTAGTCCGACTGCTTGGCACCGGTGACGTCGGCCCGGTCGTAGAAGATCAACTCGCCCTCGCCTGTCTCCAGTTCACGGAGTTTCAGGCGGCCGGTTGAGCACCTGAAGAACGTGTCCCTCTGCTGGAGCGTCTTTGGCGGCTTGTCGCTCATCGTTGCCACCAAGGCAGCGACCTTCGGCAGGTCGGCTATCCTCGCCTTGATCTCGACGTTTGACGGCATGTGCTCCTCGCGGTGGCTGTATCCAGTGGGAATGTAGCCGATCCGTTCGCCGCCCCGGGTCGTTCCCTCGGCTGGCCCCATCTGCCGGCGGCGACCAAGGCGGCGATTCTGGCCATCGTGCGGGACGGCCGGGGCGAGCGGTGACCGCCGCCGTCAGAGCCAGCCGCCTATCTGACTCTCATTCCACCCCACCTTCCTCGTCCCACATCAGACGGGGAATCCTAAACCGGTACCAGCCTTCGAGCCCAAGTGGCGCAGCGGGGACCTCCAGGCGAAGCTCCTGCGCGGCATCGACGGGCGGCTCAAAGATCAACAGGTCGATCATCCTGCCGCGGGGAGCAATGGTCTCACGAGGGATTGGCCCATCCCACGTCTCACCGATTGCGGCCCTCATCTGCGCATAGTTGTTGCCGTGCTCATCCACCAGGCTGCATTTGGGCCCCAGGAAATCTAGCCCATTGCTCCACCCCTTAAAGTCTACTTTCTTGGTCGAGCTGCGGTTGTTCACACGAAGTCCAATCAGCAAGTACGGCCCGACTTCTTGCTTGCCGTTGATGCCGAGTCGTGTGGTGTTTCCCAACTGGACGCCCGTAACCTTCATGGAGACATCACCGCGCGTCAGGACGATCCTCGTGGCGTCCGCCCACCGCTTCGGTTCACGGGACTCGTCTTTGGCTGACTGCTCGGGCAACGTTTGGGTACCCGAGGGCTGACCGGCTGCAACGCTCTTGTCCATGTCCGAGAGAGCAGTCTTCACAGCCGTCTTCATTTTCTGAAACCCATTGTCCATTTGGAAACCGAGCACAAGCCCCACCATCGACAGCCCGACACCACCCAACGGAAAACCTAGGCTCACGCCCCGCCGCTGTGAGGCTACGACCAGGCCAAACACGCCGAGCACAACACCCAGTACCCCGATCGCGTAGCCCAACCGGTTCATCATGGGCAGCCAGCAGAACAAGAGCGCCAAGACGCCGACCACAAGCGACACGATCCCCATGCTATTGCTGGGATGTGCCGCGTGGACAGTGACACTCGACCTCCGCTTGGGCTTCGTGTCGAACTGGAGAGTAATCTCCGTAGGGTCGGGAGTGGCGATATTACGAGAGCTCTGACGCGGCACCATCCCGCCACCTACGTTGCCGGAGGCTGGAGTTTTTGGGGTCGCTGCGACTTCCGGCATCACGAACTTGGCGCGGCACTGGGGGTTGCCGCACGTGGCGGTCTTCCCGGCGGCCTCATCGGGAACCTTGAATCGCGAGCGACAGCGAGGGCAGTGAACAAGCATGGCTACCTCCTGGCGGAATTAGATGCCTCTGGCCCGTGCCCGACAACCGGCTCAGGGACCAACCTTGTCCCTCACGGGCAGAAATTTTTGAGAGCGTTTCAAGCCTGTTTTCAAGGCATTCTCTTGCTGAGGGACCAAGGATGTCCCTCAGGGCAGGATCAATGCGGGGTTCGACAAAAAATAACCGCTCGGTCGGCCTGCTCCTCGCAGCCCACCGGGCCGTCGTGCTCCCCTATACCGAGGGGCCGCGAGAGCGTACTGTGGACGAGAATTCGGCCTGCGGCCCGATTCAATCATGAACAAGAAATCCCTCTCCGAACGCGACATCTGCTCGAAGTTCATCACGCCTGCGCTCAAGGACGCAGGCTGGGACGACGCGACGCAGATCCGCGAGGAGGTGAGCTTCACGAAGGGACGAATCATCGTCCGTGGCAAGCTCGTCACGCGGGGCAAGGCCAGCCGTGCCGACTACATCCTCTACCACAAGCCAGACCTCCCCATCGCGGTCATCGAGGCCAAGGACAACACCCACGCGCTCGGCGACGGCCTTCAGCAGGCCCTGGCCTATGCCGAAACGCTCCGCGTCCCGTTCGTGTTCTCCTCGAACGGCGATGGGTTCATCTTCCATGACCGCACCGCGACCGGGACTGACCGGGAGCTGATGCTGCCGCTGGCGGGCTTCCCCTCACCCGCGGACCTTTGGCAGCGCTACTGCGCCTGGCGTGGCTTCGCGCCGCCCGCCGAGAGCCTCGTCCTCCAAGACTACTACGACGACGGAAGCAGCCGTTCGCCACGCTACTACCAGGTCAACGCCGTCAACGCTGCCATCGAGGCGATCGCGAACGGCCAGGACCGCGTGCTGCTCGTCATGGCCACCGGCACGGGGAAGACCTACACCGCGTTTCAGATCATCTGGCGGCTTTGGAAGGCGGGCCGGAAGAAGCGAATCCTGTTTCTCGCCGACCGCAACGTCCTCGTCGACCAGACCATGGTCAACGACTTCCGGCCTTTCGGCCCCGCGATGGCCAAGCTCTCGACCAACTCCAAGACGATCGAGCGGGCCGACGGCACCACGGAAGATCTGACGCTGGCGATGGACAAGAAGCGGCAGGTGGACAAGGCGTACGAGATCTACCTCGGGCTCTACCAGGCGATCACCGGCCCGGAGGAGTCTCAGAAGATCTACAAGTCGTTCTCGCCCGACTTCTTCGACCTGATCGTGATCGACGAGTGTCACCGGGGCAGTGCCGCCGAGGACTCCGCCTGGCGGGAGATCCTGGAATACTTCTCAGCCGCCACGCAAATCGGGATGACGGCTACGCCGAAGGAGACGAAGTACGTCTCGAACATCGAATACTTCGGCGACCCGGTCTATACGTACTCGCTCAAGCAGGGCATCCACGACGGGTTCCTCGCGCCCTACAAGGTCGTGAAAGTCCACGTGAACGTGGACGTCGAGGGCTACCGCCCGGAAAAGGGCAAGCTCGACCGCGACGGCAACGAGATCGAGGACCGGATCTACAACCAGAAGGACTTCGACCGCACACTCGTCCTCGACGACCGCACCAAGCTCGTGGCCGCGAAGGTCACGGAGTTTCTCGTGTCGAGCGGCGACCGGATGCAGAAGACGATCGTGTTCTGCGTGGACGAGGAGCACGCGGCCCGGATGCGGCAGGCGCTCGTCAACGAGAATGCCGATCTGGTGGCGAAGAACCACCGCTACGTGATGCGGATCACCGGGAGCGACGCCGAGGGCCAGGGCCAGATCAGCAACTTCATCGACCCCGAGGCCGACTACCCCGTGATCGTCACGACCTCGCGGCTGCTCTCCACGGGCGTGGATGCCCAGACCTGCCGCCTGATCGTGCTCGACCGGGCCGTGGGGTCGATGACCGAGTTCAAGCAGATCATCGGCCGCGGCACCCGCGTTCACGAAGACAAGAAAAAGTTCTACTTCACGATCATGGACTTCCGCGGGGCCACGAATCTCTTCGCGGAGCCCGAGTTCGACGGTGATCCCGCCCAGGTCTACGAGCCCGGGGAAGACGATCCCGTCACGCCGCCGGAAGACACCCCGCCGAACTCATCGGGTGACGACGCGATTCCGCCGGAGCCCGCCGCCGACGAGACGGTTATCGACGATGGGCTACCGCCGCCCGACGACGGCGGCCAACCCAGGCAGAAGGTCTATGTGGACGGCGTCCACGCCACCGTGATCGCCGAGCGGGTCGAGTTTCTCGACGACTCGGGAAAACTGGTGACCGAGAGCCTCCGCGACTTCACGCGAAAAGCCCTCTGCAAGCGGTTCACGAGCCTCGACGCCTTCCTCCAGAAGTGGAACGCCGCGGACCGCAAGCAGGCCGTGGTCGAGGAGCTGGAGGAGGAGGGCCTGCCGATCGAGTCCCTGGCCGCCGAAGTCGGCAGGGACCTCGACGCCTTCGACCTCATCTGCCACGTCGCCTTCGACGCCCCGCCGCTGACTCGCCGCGAGCGGGCCGAGCGGGTTCGGAAGCGGGACGTGTTCACGAAGTACGGTCCGACCGCCCGCAGGGTCTTGGAAGCCCTGCTCCAGAAGTATCAAGACGAGGGCGTGCTCGCGATCGACGACCCGCGGATCCTCCAGATCTCGCCCTTCGATGCGATGGGCACCCCTGTGCAGCTGATCCGCGAGTTCGGCTCCCGCGAGGCCTTCGAGAAAGCCGTCCACGAACTGCAATCCGCCCTCTACCAGAGTGCCGCCTGACCCATGAGCGTTCGCAATCTCGTCAAGTCGATCCAGGACATCATGCGGAAGGATGCGGGGGTGGACGGCGACGCCCAGCGGATCAGCCAGCTCTGCTGGATGTTCTTCCTCAAGATCATCGACGACCAGGATCAGCAGCTCGAACTCCTCGACTCCGCCTACAAGTCGCCGATTCCCAAGAAGTACCAGTGGCGAGCCTGGGCGGCCGACCCCGAGGGAATCACCGGCGAGGCGCTCCTGGCGTTCGTCAATGACGAGCTGTTTCCGGGGCTCAAGAACCTCTCCACGGCCGGTGCCTCGGCCGAGCGTCGCCGCGTCGTCCGCGACCTGTTCGAGGACGCCTACAACTACATGAAGTCGGGCCAGTTGATGCGGCAGGTCATCAACAAGATCCAGCAGGTGGACTTCAACAACCTCACCGAGCGGCAGCACTTCGGCGACATCTACGAGCAGCTCCTAGCCGACCTCCAGAGCGCGGGCAACGCGGGCGAGTACTACACGCCCCGGGCCGTGACCGCCTTCATGGTGGACCGGATCGACCCGAAGCCCGGCGAAACGCTCTTCGACCCCGCCTGCGGCACCGGCGGGTTTCTCACCTGCGCGATCCGCCACATGCGGGATCGCTACGTGAAGAAGTTGAAGGACGAAGAAAAGATGCAGGCGGGCCTGCGGGCGGTCGAGAAGAAGCCCCTGCCGCACATGCTCTGCGTGACGAACATGCTCTTGCATGGCGTCGAAGACCCGAGCTTCGTCCGCCACGACAACACGCTCGCCCGGCCCT
>JAQBZA010000174.1 GCA_027622795.1 Planctomycetota bacterium
TCGGCCCGCAGCGGAGCGTCGGTGGTGTGCGGGAAATGGTAGAGCAGGTGGCTGGCAAACTCTCGCCAGCCAAGTTCCCGCAGATACACCTCCGGGCTCCCGGCAAGCTTCTTCGCCGGCTTGCCACCAACAGCCTCACGAACAGCGTGCCAGAGCCGCCGTGGCGAGATCTCACCGAAGTGGAGGTGGGCCGAAAGGGCGCTCGTGCCGTCGTGATCGGGTCGATCGCGTCCGGTGCCGTAGCCGGTGAGCCCCTGTTCCAGAAACCGCTCCATTCTCTTGGCGGCTACGGCCTCACCTGGCGTCCACGTCTTCCGCATCGTGGCGGCCCAGTCGATCTCGGGGAGGAGGCCGAGTGAGTCGATCGAGAGGCTCTTCACGTTCTTGTCAGCTGGCTTGAGCTTGCGGGGCGGCCCCACGGGCTCTGCCGGCTCCTCGCGTTCCAAGAGCGCCCGCCAGAAGGGCGTAAACACCTGATACGGGTTGCCCTGCTTGGTGGCCACGTGCATCGGCTCGAAGAGGAGCGACCCGTTGAAACTCTCGGCCTCGAGGCCATCGGCAGCGAGAGCCTTCTTGATGGCTGTGTCGCGCTTGATCACGGCCGGCTCGTAGCGACGGTTCCACGCCACATGGGTGGCCCCAACTTCCTTGGCCAGTTTCCGCAGGGCCTCGAGCGACGGCCCCCGCCGGATCACAAGCGGCGCCCCGACCTTCTCAAACGCTGCAGCAAGCTTCTCGAGCGAATGATGAAGCCACCAGCGTGAAGCCGCCCCCGGCTCCCACGGCGTCTCTTCTTCCGGCGCCCAAATGAAAACGGGCACCACAGCCCCGCGGCCAGCAGCCGCCGCAAGAGCCGGATTATCATCGAGCCGCAGGTCATGCCGCAGCCAGAGCAGGGTCGTTGTCATGCCGTAAGAGTAGGACAGGCTTCAGCCTGTCACCACCCCCAGCACTCACCGTCCGACCACTTCCCAAACGGTCGTCGATCCGCTGGTTTCATTGCCCACGATTACGAGCGGCTTGCCCGTCGGCGACCGCTCTCGGGATACGAAGATCAGCCCTTCGGGCCCGGTATCCCCTGCCTCCGGATTCGGTGATCCATCCGCAGCCTTCATGGGCTGATCGAATCGACGGTTCGTGAAGTAGCCGACATGCCGCGACTGCGACGGTTCGGTAATGTCATACACCATGATGCCACCGGTTCGCTCGAGTCCGATGAAGGCAAAGGTCTTGCCATCAATTTCACCGAGCACGAGCCCCTCGGGCTCCGGCCCCTTGCTCCGGCTTCGCTTTTCGAACTCCAGGGAATCGTTGCTCACATTGAAATGCTCGGGGTTGCGGGCGGCGGTGATCCGTTCGAAATCGCCGCCACTGTCGAAGACAAGGTCGCCCGACTCGACGTCGAAGATCGAGAAGGACCGTCCACCAAAAGAAAAGAGTTTCGTTGGCCGGCCTTCCTTGTCGCGGTGACGGTCGACGAGGTCACGGATCAGCTTCAGCCGGCCAAGATGCTTGCCAGAAGCCGGCTCCTCGAATGGAGTTCCTTTGACATCCCAATCCTTGAGCGCTGCCTCGTCATTGAAAATGCCTCCCTCCTTTACGCCATCGATCGCATCGTCCGAAAGGGGCCGCACCCGCGAGTCGCCTTCATTGGCCGTCACGATGTACCGCCGGCCATCTTTCACAAACAGCCGGATCGTGTCGGGCTGATATGCCCCATACAGGCCGGGCCAGGCCCGGATATTCGCGCCGCCATCTTTATCGCTGACATCAAGCTCATTCCCCGGGTCTCCATGATCCTTGAAGCCGAGCGGAATGATCCGCTTGACTACGGCGGCGTTGATATCGATCTCGGCAATCGCATTGGCTTCCTGCAGGCAGACGTAGGCGAGCCGGCCTTCCGAATCGATCTCGATCCATTCTGGCTCCACATCCTCAGCAAACGTCGCTGGCCGTGTATTGACTGGCGAGCGGCTCAGGGTGACTCGCCCGAAATGCCGCAGGCCTCGCGCCATGAGATCGGGGAGTTCGCAGGCTCGGGGCCCTTCCGCATTCCAATCACGAAACGTCACGGTCTTGGTGGGCGGCCGCTCAAACCCATTGTGCAGATCGATGATCGTGACCGTGCCCTCGGGGTCCACCGAATAGTCTTCGCTCGGCTCGCCCTCGTTGGCGACAAGCGCCCACTCCCCATCCGGTGAAAACGCCACCATATCGGGCAACGCCCCCGCCGGGGCCGTGCCTTTGAGCTTCAGGGTCGCCGTGTCGTAGAAGGCCACAACGCCCGGGTCGGTATTCGGCTCCGCTTCGATGGCCACGGCAAGCGTGCCTTTCGACACACTCACGCTGTTGACCGCTTTCATCGAATCCGCCGCTTCCTTGGCGGCATCGATGAATCCGGCCGACGTGAGTCCACCGGACCCATCGAGGGTGAGCACGTCCACCCGCCCCGTTTCCGCATTGACAACAAACACGCGACGAGCGTCGGGGCAATACGCCGGGATTTCGGCAGCAGACTGGGCGAACAACCCGGCTGCGTGCTTTGCCACAGGCCGCATCGCAAGCCCCTCGCAGCTTCCCGGCCGCGTGCCTCCCAGCACAGCGATCATGCCAAACACAATACTGGCGACAGAACGCCAAGGAAGCCTGCCAGCATAGGGCGACCACGAAACATTCCCCGCTAGCATCGAGTTCATCACTTTCTCAAACTGAATGACGATAGCCCGCGACGTTGGGCCACGTAGCGGGCCGAGATCCACGACCGGCCATGAGGCAAAAATCTGAATGGAGCCCGATCAACGCGCTGGGGTTGCGGGCGATACCCGCAACCCCAGCAAAAATTGACAACCCGATCAGGCTACCAGTCGTTGCCCAGAGCATCTCCGTTATTCCGCGTCTGCAGGGCGGCGAACGTCGCGGCCGAGATGTCCTTCTGGACAAATCGCACGGAACCGTCGGCCATGCCGGCGACCATGCCACCGACATGAAAGCTGTAGGGCTCACTATCGTTGTTGCAACTCATGATGCACTTCCCGGTCCCGCTGGAGCCGTTGAGCGCTCCAGTTGCGGCATCCGAGCCATCCAACGAGCCTGCACCACCATCGGGATCGGCCCAGCCATATCCCTCAGGACGGGGCAGCAGCCCGCCCTGATCCTTGCCCACCAAGAAGTGGTTCGGCCGGCCGGCTGACTCATGGATGAGCATCGTCTTGCTGAGTCCGTCGGAGATTTCTGCGAGCCTTGTGTTACCAGAGCGAGATAGTGCGCCTTCCAAGTCCCTACCAGGGTCGGTGAGCCCATTCGCTGTGTAAAAACGCTGTCGCACACGGTGCGTGACCATATAGTCCGACGGCCCCATGACCTGTCCGGCGACTGACCCGGGCCCGTCACTGCCAGCAGCTCGCCGCGGCACACTGGGCGCCGTGGGGCAGACAAACGCGTTGATCACAGTCTGGCCAGCTGCCGCGTTGGCTGCCGAATGCCATGCCTGGCTTTTGTTGTAGAGCTTGGACAGATTGCCTTCTTCGAGGTAATCCAGCAACTGCGTACACCAACTCATCTCGTCACCATTTGGCCCCTCTGGCCGCGACTTCGGAAACGTGTTGAAAGTGGACGCGTGGGTGTGGAATGACAGTCCAAGCTGCTTGAGGTTGTTGGTGCAACTCGAGCGTCGCGCCGCCTCACGTGCGGCCTGCACAGCGGGCAGCAGAAGACCAATCAACACGCCAATGATGGCAATCACCACCAGCAATTCGACGAGTGTGAACGCTTTCTTCTTCATAGCAGTACCGGATAAACGACACAAAATTCGATCCTTCATGGCCATCGCTCCAAAGGTTGAGAGGCTTGCGTCTTACGCAAGTTTCTAGATTATTATTTATCGATTCGTATAAGCTGAATGTGAGCGTTGCATGAGGATTGTGTTAGGGGCGGCTGGCATATGCGTGTTTGCCAGCCGCCAGGACCGGCAAAAAGCACCCCTTGCCGCAGTCAAAACTCACGAAAAAAACACGCAGTTTCCCCTCGTGCCCCCGCTAGGCTTTGTCGATGAGATCGATGGGAAATCCATCCCGTCGTCGCTGCTCTGTCCGACACCCGCCGATGGGGTGTTCCCGCCTATCAGGGCAGCGTTGGCTGGCCCAGACACCACCTACAAGGGAGCAATTCCAATGGCGACGCGGACCGCTCGCAGTGTGGATCGGACGGTAGACAAGATGCTTCGGAAGATGGCCCAGTCGTCGAAGGCCGCTGCCGGATCGAGCGCGTCATCCTCGACGGCTGCCCAGGCCCTCGAGCAGATGGCCCAAATTCAGAAGCGGATTGCCCGTGGCGATACCGACGCCGCCCAGTTTTTGATTGAGAGGGCCTCCCAGCCCAAGACAGCCGAAGGTCTTGCGGAGGATCGCCGCGAAAAGCTCCAAGCCCTCAAGTCACAGGCCGCCGCGAATAGCGGCCTTGGCTCCTCAAAGAATCTGCTCGCCGCAATCGCCGGGGCCGCGGCACTGCTCCTCGTTCTTGGTGCGGTCGGGATCTCATCGCTCTTCACCGGCCATTCGGTATCGGGCTCGGTGATGCTCGACAAGACGCCGCTTTCGAACGTGGAAATTACCTTTCACCCGAAGTCCGGCGACGGAGAGCCGATCCGTGTCACGACATGCCCGCGTGGCACATTCAAGCTCAGTTCCCTTCCTACAGGTGACTACGCGATCTTCGTCTCGCCGGACGACTTGGATCTAAAGCTTCCCAGGAAATACCTTTCGCCCGAGACCACGCCTTTCCGGCTCAAACTCACCAAGGATCGTTCAAACCTTCGCATGCTGGCAGTCAGCGAGCCCCAGCGATAGCGACCGCGGCTGCGGCGAACGTTAACGCGCGATTTTGTTTTTCGGCGTCACGTCGATAATTCGTTTTCCCCGGAGTCCCTCCGGGAAAATGCCTCGCCTGAGCCGCACGTCTTCGACGACGGCCATCGCGGCCTCTTCCTTGGCTGCCTCGGTCTTGTAGTTGCCGATGGGGGCGGATTCATCGAGCGGCACAATCCACGGCGCATGCCCGAAGATCGGGACGGTCAGTTTCGATGGGTCAAGGCTTGGATCAATCATGTACTGATAGGGCCGGCCGTTGAGTGAACTGACCGAGTCGCACACAATGACTAGATCTTCAAGTCCTCCGCTGATTGCCCGCTCGCACAGAAATTTCGCATACCGCACGATGCCTTGAGGTTCGCCTGGCATCCAATACTGCTGCACAAACGTGAGATCTCGGTTGTGGTCGATCGCCTCGCATTCTCCCGTAAGAGGATTACAGACGTGGAAGCCAAGGAAATCACTCTTCCGGTCGCGCTTCATCGTCCAGGCAAAATAGAACCCCTCGCGCGTCCATCCCACGTTGCCAGGAATCAGGTAGTGGCGAAAAGGCAGCACCGCCTGAACGGCAAACCATGCCACAAATCCCCAGAGGACGATCGGCGAGCATCGTGCCTCTGGCAGCGGTGAGCTGAGCGCACGCATCGACGATGATCGCCTTCCAAACAGCGTTTCACTCCATTGCGTGAGCCACTGCTGCACCAGACGCGGTGGCATAAATAGCACGGTTGCTCCAATCCCCAGCCATGGAAAGATGCCGATGTCGAGCATATTCATGTTGGTGACATGAAAGAAAATCATTGTCACCACCGCCAGCAACCGTGTACGAGGCCAGAGCAGAGCCGGCACGATAAACAAGTCAAAGAGCAGGCCGGCCCAAGCAAACACGACTCCCGCCCATGGCCGCCCAACAATGCCTGCATACAAGGGATAGTCCCACAATCCCCAGAGCATCGCCCGCATCGGCTCCCCCCTCAGCCAGTCTGGATTAATCTTGGCGATTCCGCCAAACACATACGGAATAGCCATCTGGATCGCTGGCCCCAACACCTCCCATCGTGGAACCGAACGAGAAGCGAGTGATGGAAAACGGATAGCATCAAAGGACCATCGCCGGTGGGCATCCCCGACTGCCAACCACCCGCCAAGCATACAAATCAGGTAGAAGTGATTGTTGAAATAGGCGCGATCGACGAGGAAGGTATAGGTATAGCCCAAGCAGAATACGATTGCCGCCATCCGAAACCACAGGCCAACCGCAATGCCCACGCAGGCCACAGCCAGTACCACATGCACGATGACGGCAACCGATCCGGGAACGAGTGGCACCCACTCAAAGCCCAGATAGGGAAACCTGATCGGCTTGATGGAGATCATTTCCACGCGGGCCGCCCAGGTCTTGTTGATCTCGATGAAGATCAGCAGGCCGAAGATGATGCGAAACAGCACGAGCGTGATGTTGTTGATAGGCTCAACAAGCCACGCGGCAAAGCAGCCCACGCCAGGCGACATGGTGCTGAGATTTCCTCGGCCCCTCGGGGTGTCTGCCATCGACACCTCACGGAAAAAGATCGTCGTGGTTCAGCGTGTAGGGAACCAAGTTGCCGGAATCATCGAAATACTGCTGCCAGTCGACCACGCCATCCGACGCTGCCTGCGAGCTTGACGACAGCAATTGGCAGTAGACCCAGGCGTCGATTTCTTCGCTGATCCGCTCGACATGCCCATCACAGAAGGCGGCATTGACGACCCGTGGATGCCGCGACGAAGGATACCGGAGATTCCAGTCATTCAAGTCGGCATTGCCTGGCTCAGGAGAAGGAAGTGGGCGACTGTCGCTCGATGGATTGATCACACGGATGTCGGTTCGCCATCCACTGCCGATCGGAAGTGGATGTAAGATGGTGTGGTTTTCGTGGATCGCACCCCGATTCTCCCGCACCGGCCGGGGATTACTCGACCAGGAAATATCCTGAGGAATTACGGGACCGGACCGCTCCGACAACAAGATGGTCATCGCGGCACCATCAGAGGCGATATCTTTCAGGTTGACCTTGGCAGGGCGATACTTCGGGCGGCTGTCATCATAGAGCGGGTCTCCGGAAAGATTTCCCAGCACGTCGAGAAAAACCCCGTCACCAGGGAACTGGTCTGCGGGAGCATCGTCGGCGTCGTCATCATGAGCCAGAACTTCGCCGCCGGTGCCGGCGTTGACGGCATACG
>JAQBZA010000175.1 GCA_027622795.1 Planctomycetota bacterium
GCTGTCCCTGCCACAACAGCGCCTTCACGCTCGACGGCGGCATCGTGCATCCGAGCCCCAGCCCCCGCCCGATGGATGCCCTCGAATGCCGTATCGGCAAAAACGGTGAGATCGAGGTGAAGTTTGAGAAGTTCCGGGCCGGCATCGCCGACAAGGTGGCCAACGCATGAGCACGCAGTCCAAACCGGCCGGGAAGACCGCAGCCAAGCCAGGCCTGCTCGGCCAGCTGGCCGATTTTCTCGATGACCGCACCGGGTATCGCGCGGTGGTGCATGAGGCGCTTTACGAACGGGTGCCGGGCGGCGCCCGCTGGCGATACGTCTGGGGGAGCACGCTCGTCTTCGCCTTCATGACGCAGGTGATCACAGGGCTCTTTCTCTGGGCCAGCTATTCGGCCAGTGCCCAGACAGCCTGGGAGAGCGTCTACTACATCCAGCATGAGATGACCGGCGGCTGGCTGCTCCGCGGTATCCATCACTTCATGGCCCAGGCGATGGTGGTGCTGCTCGCGCTCCATCTGCTGCAGGTGGTGATCGACGGGGCTTATCGCGCGCCCCGTGAAGTGAATTTCTGGCTCGGGCTCGTCCTGATGATGCTGGTGCTCGGCATGGCCCTCACCGGCTACCTGCTGCCATGGGATCAGAAGGGCTACTGGGCCACGATCGTGGCCACCAATCTCGCCGGCATCGTGCCGGTGGTGGGCCCCTCCCTCCAGCAGCTCGTCATCGGCGGCAATGAATACGGCCATCACACGCTCACCCGGTTCTTCGCCATCCATGCCGGCTTCCTGCCGGGGGCATTGATCGTGATGCTCGTCGTGCATCTGGCGCTGTTTCGCAAGCATGGCCTCCATGCCAAGCAGCCGATCACCCGGCCCGACGCGATGTTTTGGCCCGATCAGGTGCTCAAAGACGCCGTGGCGATGCTGGCGGTGATGGCTGTCGTGCTCGGCGTGATTCTGATGCCGGCGCTCAAGGCGATGCTCGCCGGCGAGCCGGTCGACCCGGGCCACCTGGGTGCCGAACTCGGCGCGCCGGCCGATCCGTCGCTGCCCTATGCCGCGGCCCGGCCGGAGTGGTATTTCCTGTTTCTCTTTCAGTTCCTGAAGGTCTTCGAGGGCTGGGGGGCGACGGGGGAGTTTCTCGGCGCGATCGTGGTGCCCGGGCTGATCATGGGCGTGATGTTTCTGATGCCGATTGTCGGCCGCTGGAACCTCGGTCATCGCTTCAATGTGGTCTTCACGCTCGCGATTCTCGCCGGAGCCGGCCTGCTCACGGCGCTGGCCCTCAACGAAGACTATTACGCCCTCTGGGTCGACAAGGCTGCGCTGGCCGACGCGGAGAAGCTCTACGACGAAACCGGCGGCGACGAGGAAAAGCTCGCCGCGGCGGTCGGCAACGATGCGGCCAAGGTGGCTGCCATCAAAAAGCAGTGGCACACACTCGAGAAGGTGCGTCACTCGCAGGCCTTCCTCGATGCCGCCCGGCAGGCAAAGCTCGACGCCGCCCGCGCGATCGAGTTGGCCGGCCGGCCGGAGCGGATTCCGCCCGCGGGCATGCTGGAGTTGGTCCGCAGCGACCCGAAGACCCAGGGGCCGCTGCTCTTCGCCCAGCACTGCGGCAGCTGCCATGCCCATGTCGATCCCCAGGCTCCCGAGGCGGCGACCGTGTTTACCAAGGCGTCGGCCGCCAACCTCTTCGAGTTTGGGGCGGCGTCGTGGGCCCGCGGGCTGCTCGACCCGGATCAGGTGGGCGGCCCGGCCTACTTCGGCAATACGGCCCACAAAGAAGGCGACATGGTGTCGTATGTCACCGGTGACATGACCGATGCCGACACCTGGAGCCAGAACCAGATCGAGGCCGTGATCGCGGCGCTGGCCGCCGAGGCCGGTCGGCCCGACCCGCAGGCGGCTGAAACACTCGTTGCCGAAGGGCGGAAGCTGATCGCCGATGGCGACCGCTGCGGCGGCTGCCACCGGTTTGGCGACAATGAAATGGATCTCGGCACAGCCCCCGACCTCACCGGCTGGGGATCTCGCGAGTGGCTTGTCGGCATCATCAACGATCCCAGCCATGAGCGGTTTTACGGCGACACCAATGATCGGATGCCGAGCTTCGGCATGGCCAAGGAGGGCGCGGCGGCGATGCTCACGCCGCAGCAGGTGGGCCTGATCGCCGACTGGCTGCGGGAGACCTGGTATCGACCGGCAACGCCGGTGGCGGCGCACTGAGTGAGCAGATCTCATCGAGACGTGGTCCTCCGGTCGCCCGAGGCACACGGCGCGCGCGATGAGATCGCGGCAGTGATTGCCGCCACGGCTGCCCTCCTGCCCACGCAGGGGCCGATCGATGTCTTCGTCGCCCAAAACATTCTGCAAGGCTTCGAGGATCGCCCCTTCGATCGGGCCCTCATCGAGGCATCCCATATCTTTGATACCGAGCCGTTTCTCCCGGAATCGACCTACCGCGAGGAGATGGCCCGCGGCCGCATCCATCGATCGGACCTCCAGGCGGTGCTGGATGCCGACCTCGGCAGCGATGGCAGCCTGCCATTGGCGGGAGGCCGCGTCACCCTCCGTGAGGTCTTCCTGGCGCTGCTCGAGCACCCTGTCCATCAGGAAGACGACGTTGCCGTGCGGTGGACGCTCACGGAGCGGGAGCCATTTCGGGGCGACGATGGCCAGGATCTGTGGCGGGCCTGCCTGGAGGCGGTGTCGCTTTTTCGTACATCGGTCATCCACACGCTGCCTCCTGCCCGTCCTCGCGACCTGATCATCGCAGTCGATCCGACGCTCGATACCGACGCCCTGGTACACCCTCTGCTGATCCGTTTCTGCGCCGCGTTTCTTGATCAGGGTGTGGCGGCCTGGCCGATGCCGGGCCGTGACCACGGGCTCTTCGAGGCGGTCGCCGGTCTTCACGCCTGGCCCGGGACGCCGACCGAGCCGTGGAGTGGGCGACTGCCCGCAGAACTTGCGCAGCTGCGGGGGCAGGATCCGCTCGCCGTGATTGCCGGTGCGGTCGACAGGCTTGGCGTGCCGCCTGCAGCGCGTGACGAAGCGGTCTCCCGCACGCTCCTGGCCCTCCGGGGCTGGGCCGGCATGATCCATCAGCTGGAATTGCGGCCTGACCGGGCGCCAGTCTGCCGTGTGCCGGCTCGGCTCAGCGACTTCCTGGCGGTCCGAATGGTGATGGATCGCGCGGCCACGCAGTGGGCGGCTACTCAGCTGGGGCACGCGGGCGATCTTGCCGGCCTGTGGACAGAGCTGCGGGACCGGTATCCACCGCGTCGCGGTCCCGGCAGCGTGGCGCGGGCGTTTCTCCTCTGCCAGGTCGCCCGGCTGGTCGGGCTGACCGCCGCCCATATCCGTGCCCTCGATGAAAACGAACTCGTGCAGTTGGAGCGGGCGGTTCACGGATTTGATGCCGTGACACGCCGCCGACTCTTCCATCTGGCCTACGAGCGCCGCCAGCGGATCATCACGCTCGACGCGTTGGCTGCCCACGACGCCGCCTCGTGTCGGCCCGTAGCCGATCGGCCCGGAGTGCAAGCCGTGTTTTGCATGGACGATCGCTGCGAGTCTTTTCGGCGTCATCTGGAGGAGCAGGGGCCCACGGTCGAGACGATCGGGGCAGCCGGATTCTTCTTCGTGCCGATGTACTACCGCGGCATCGACGACTGGCATGCCACGCCGCTGTGCCCGATTGTCGTGCAGCCGCAGCACACCGTCAGCGAGGTGCCGGAAGCCACTGCCGTCGGGAGGCAGCATGTGCGGCGAACGCTGCGGCGGGCGATCGGCCACATGGTTGGAGGCCTCGCCGCCGGAAGCCGTACCATGATCGCCGGTCGATTGCTCACCGCGATCGGTGGCGCAATCGCCGCGATCCCGTTGGTCGCGCGGGTTGTCTTTCCCCGGCTGACCGAGCGACTCGCCCAGGCGACTGTCGGCCTCGGTCGCCACCGTGTGGCCACGCGCCTGATCCTGGAGCGGCACGACGACCATCGGCATGCCGACGGCACGCTGCACGGCTTCACGATCGAGGAGATGGCGGAGATGATCCGCCGCCTGTTGGAAGATGCCGGGCTGACGTCACGTTTCGCGAGGCTGGTCGTGCTGCTGGGGCACGGCTCGGTGAGCCTCAACAATCCCCATGAAAGTGCCTATGACTGCGGTGCCTGCGGGGGCGGCAAGGGGGGCGCCAACGCCCGCGCCTGTGCGTTGATGGCGAATGACCCGCGGGTGCGGCGGCTTCTCGCAGGCTCGGGGCTGGTCATCCCCGACGACACGGTGTTTCTCGGCGGGATGCACGACACCTGCTCCAACGCGGTCGTTTTGTATGACCTCGATCGCGTGCCAGAGAGTCACCGCGAGGAGACCTCCCGATTTACCGACGCCGCCGAGCAGGCCCGTGCGGCGGACGCACAGGAACGCTGCCGTCGGTTTGATTCCGTGCCGCTGGATGTCACTCCTGTCGAGGCCTTGCGCCGTGTCGAAGGGCGGGCAGCCGACCTGGCTCAGGTGCGGCCCGAACTGGGCCACGCGACCAACGCCATCTGCATCGTCGGTCGCCGATGGAGAACCCGCGGACTGTTTCTCGATCGGCGGGCTTTTCTGGTGTCGTATGACCCCGACCACGACCCGGATGGTGCCATTCTCACACGATCGCTGGCAGCGGTGGCTCCGGTCAGCGCCGGGATCAACCTCGCGTACACCCTCTCACGGATCGATCCGATCGGATACGGTTGCGGGACGAAACTTCCGCACAACATTACCGGGCTGATCGGTGTGATGGATGGCCACGCCAGTGATCTGCGGACCGGTCTGCCCTGGCAGACGGTGGAGATTCACGAGCCGGTGCGGATGCTGTTGGTCGTCGAGGCGGCCCCGGAACTGATTCTGTCCGCCGCGGCCCGCATGCCGGCCGTCGAGCAATTGATCAAGAACCGCTGGGTGCATCTGGCCAGTTGGGTGGCCCCCGGGGGCGGTCTGCTGTGGTTTGATGGTGAGCGGTTTGTGGCGTATCAGCCGGAATCATCGCGGATTGCGGTCGTCGATCGCTCGGTCGATTGGTTCGCTGGCCACCGCGGCCATCTGCCGCCGGCCCGCACGATGGCCGCGCTCACGGGAGTATCACGATGAATCCTGTGGCGATCCATGATCTGGTGGCCCTCCTGGTCGTGGCCCAGTTGGCTGCTCCGGCGGTGGCGCTTGCTGCCATCGGAATTCCTTCGGTCCTTGGTCGGCCCCTGCGGGAGCAGACCACGACCCGGCTGGTGGGGGCGAGCTTTGCCGTTGCTTTCGTCGCCTCACTGGTGATGTTTGCCGTGCTCGTCGGGCGGGGATTCAAGCCAGAGATCGTTCACCTCGGCACCTGGTTTGCGGTGGGGCACCATGCGGCCACGATCGATCTCGTGGCCGACGGACTCTCCGTGCCGTACGTCTGCTTCTCCACCGGTCTCTGCCTGCTGGTCAACGCCTTTGCCCGGAAATACCTCCATCGGGAGCCCGGCTTCACCCGGTTCTTCGTGCTCCTCGTCCTCTTCGGACTCGGCATGAACCTCATGGTGCTGGCCGGCAGCATCGACGTGCTCTTCGCCGGATGGGAGTTCATCGGGATTTCTTCGATGCTTCTCATCGGCTTCTTCCATGAACGGGCCAATGCGGTCCAGGCGGCCGTGCGGGCCTTCATCACCTACCGGATCTGCGATGCCGGAATCCTCGCCGCCGGCGTCGTCATCCATGCGGCGGTCGGCTCTGGCGACTTCGATAAACTGTTCCACGGAGCCTGGCCGCACGCGGTCTGTCTTGTCTCGCCCTCGACGGCGGCATTCATCGCCTTGCTGCTGGTCTTTGCGGCTCTCGGCAAGTCGGCACAGGTGCCGTTTTCGGGATGGCTGCCTCGCGCCATGGAGGGACCGACGCCGTCGAGCGCGATCTTCTACGGAGCGCTCTCGATCCACGCCGGTGCCTACGTTTTGCTTCGTTGTGAACCGCTGCTCGATGCCGCCCCTGCTGTCGGCTGGGTGCTCGTGTTGATCGGTGGCGGGACGGCGTTGCACGCCAATATCGTCGGTCGGGTGCAGACCGACTTGAAGAGCATGCTGGCGTATGGCTCGATGATGCAGGCCGGGCTGATCTTCGTGGAGATCGGGCTGGGGTGGCGGGTGATCCCACTGATCCATGTCGTGAGCCACGCTATTCTGCGGAGCCTGCAGATCCTGCGATCGCCCTCGGCCCTTCATGACCGCCATGCGCTGGCTGCCGCGCTGGGCGGGCAGCCGGGGGCCGGTCGGTCGGCGGTATCCCTTCTGCCGCACCCCTGGCAGGTCGCCCTCTATCGCGTTGCCCTCGAACGTGGCTACGAGGAAATGGCGGTGATGCGGCTGGTGGTTGAACCCTTTCGATGGTTGATTACTCGGATCGATGCCGCTGAGCGGGCCTGGATTGATTGGCTCGGGGAGCGACACAGACCATGAATATTCCAATGCTCATCGCCTGCCTGATCGTGGTCGCCGGGCCGCTGGTGGCGGCCGTCACGGCGCAGGCACCGCGCTGGCGTGATGCCCCGCGGCCAGTGGCAGTCGCAGGACTGTTGCTGGCCTTTGTGGCGGCAGCTTCGCTGGGGTGGATCCGGGATGGATCCGGACCCATCGAGTTGGGGAGTCGCCTGGGGGGCGGGTCGATGATCCATATCGATGGCATCACTGCCGTCATGCTGCCCTTTGTCATGCTCTGCCTGCTGGTGGTCCTGACCACGGTGCCCCGCCGCTGTCTTGATCGGCGGGCCACCGCCTGGTTTCTCATTGGGGCGGCTGCGACGGGGGCCCTGTTTCTCACGGCGCACCCGGCGCTGATCGTCGTGCTGGCAGCGCTTTCTGCACTGCCGATCTGGCGGGCCACCCGCGATGAGCCAGGAGGGCGGCCGGCGGCGCGGGTCTACGCCTGGGCGATGGCGGTAAGTCTTCTCTTCCTCGGGATCGGCACCGCGATGATGCTCACCGATCCGCCCTGGGAGCGGGGGAGTGGCTGGGTTGGTACGGTCGGCGGCTGGATGGTGGCGATCGCCGT
>JAQBZA010000176.1 GCA_027622795.1 Planctomycetota bacterium
TGACTGGAAGGCTGCCGATGATGTGGCGGACTATCTTCGCCAACTCGCTGACGCGGGGGTCCGCGTGCACCTGGTCGACTGTGCCGTCGAGTCTGCAACCAATCTCTCGGTCGAGCGCTTGGAGCCCGTGGGGGGTGTGCCGGCATCAGGGGTTCTCATACCTCTGGAAGTCTCCGTGCGCAACCAGAGCGGTCGAGCGGTGCGAGACGTGGCAGTTGATCTGTGGGAAGACGGCGCAGTCCGTCCCGGTGTTCGTATTGCCGAGATTCCGGCAGGAGGCACCGCCAAACAGCGGTTTGACACCCGCTTTGCAACGGCAGGCGGCCATCTGGTTGAGGCACGAATCGGACTTGATGCAGTCGCTACCGATAACGCGCGGACGGCCGTAATCGATGTCGTTGACCGGATCGATGTGTTGTTGATTGATGGCGGACTTGCCACGAGCGAGACCAGCGGGCCTGGGGATGCTTTTTATCTGGCGACCGCTCTGGCCCCCGGCTCCGGTGCACCAACTGGACTCAGTCCGCGAATCGAGCCCCCTCGCTCACTCGCCACGCTCAACCTCGAGAGGTTTGCCGGCATCTGGCTGATGGACGTCGAGCAGCTCGAACCAGCTGAGATTGAAGCCCTGGAGAAATTCGCAGCGGGAGGGGGGGGCGTCGTCTTCTTCCTCGGCCCCCGGACGAGCCCCGATGTTTTCAACCGGTCGCTCTATCGCGATGGCACCGGAGTTTTTCCCGTACCGCTCGCCGGGGCTGTCGACCTCCTCCCTGATTCGAGCGGAGCTGCTGCGCCCGACGTCATCGTCGAAGACCATCCGGTCGTCTCCGTGTTGTCAGGGCAGCGCAACCCGCTGTTGAGTTCCGTACGGGTCGATCGCTTCATGGCTATTGAGCGGACTTTTGAGCCGCGGAGCGAAAGTGGCCTGCGCCGGCTTCTTTCGTTGCGGAACGGTGCAGCACTTGCCATCGAGCAGCCGTTTGGTGATGGGCTTGTGGTGGTTATGTTCTCGACGGCGGCGCCGGCGTGGAACAATTGGGCTCGGGGCAATCCATCGTGGGTCGTCGTGATGCTCGAACTGGAGAGCCATCTGGCACGAAATCGACGACGGGTGGAGTCACTGGTGGTCGGAGAGCCGATCACGGTACGGTTGGAGGCGGCCAACGATGAGATTGAGGTGGACTTCGCCACGCCTCCCCAGGGCGCCATTGTTCGTGTTACGGGCACCGCGGCTCAATCGGATGGGCTTGTCGCCACGTTGCCGAGCACGGTTGCGGCAGGCACTTGCGCGGCACGGTGGCGGCGACTGGATGGCACTGAGCGAGAGCGGCTTTTTGCGATCAATGTCAATCCGGCCGAAGGTCAACTTGACCGCATGGGACGGGATCGCCTCGACGGAGTTTTGATCGGTGTTCCCTTCCAATATGACGCCGCCGAAAGCCTCCAGCCGGAGGCCGGCGTGATGGCCGGTGTGTCACTCGTGAAGCCGCTGTTGCACGCCCTGCTGATCATTCTGGTTGTCGAACAACTACTCGCCTACTCAGCCAGTTACCACACTCGACGGAAGTCATCATGACCATCTCCACCCCATCCTCTGGCCAGTCAATCACACCGTTACCACCTCCCATTTCAACCAAGTGGTGTTGCTTCTGATGTTGTCAATCCTTTGGCCACAGTGCCTGCTTGCCGCGACTGAATCGATCCAGCATCGAATCACAAGCGGTGTTGTTGAGGGATTCACCGAATGGTGGCAAATGCCTGCGCTCATCAGCGTGGTGGCTGCACTCGCGGGATTCGTGGTGTGGATGATTCGTCGCGACGCCGCTGAGTTGTCGTCTGGTATGGCGGTGCTACTGACTGCGTTGCGATTGGGGGCGGTGGCCGCGCTCGTGGCGGCGTATCTGGATCTTGAGCGACGAACAGAGCACGAGATCGTGTCGCCGTCCCGGGTAGCGGTCTTGATCGATTCCAGTGCCAGCATGACACTCACGGATGAACAAAACGGGACTGGAGAGGGTGGCTCAACTGCCAGTCGGGCGGAGGAAGCCCTTTCCATCCTCTTCTCCGGAGGGCTCCTCCAAGCACTCTCGCCGCGACAGGAAGTTTCATTGTGGCGGTTCGACGCAGATGCAGAACCGCTTGCTGTCCAGCCACTTGGTGATGTCGAAGGCGACGCTGGAAGCGGGAGTGTGGTGGCTGCGGAGGCAACGTCTTCGCCTGGCCTTTCGCATGAGAAGAATGGTTTACGAAACTGGCAGGAGCAGGTTGCCCCGCGTGGATTTGAGACCCGGCTGGGTGAAGCGTTGGCTCGGGTGGCGAGTGAAGAGCCGCTCGGCGTGTTGGCCGGCGTGATCATTCTCTCTGACGGTGGCACCAATGCTGGTCTTGATGCAGTGGCGGCGGCTGGCGCGCTTGAGGGGGCGGGCGTGCCGGTGTTTCCAATCGGTATCGGAAGCGAGCGGCTGCCAGCAAACGTGCGCGTGGCCGACCTTATCGCCCCGGCGAGGGTCTTTCCTGGTGATCGGTTTGCGGTGACTGGCTACCTCCAGGCGCAAGGACTGGCTGGACAAACGGTGCGACTCGAATTGGCAGAGGTGGCGGCTGATGAGACGAACGTCACGAGCGGGGATCGGTCTGGCCGAGTGATCGACGCCACGGAGGTGCAACTCGGTGCAGACGGCGAGGTCGTGGCGGCTCGGTTTGAAGTGCCGGGCCTTGACTCCACCGGGAGACGATCGCTGGTGATGCGTGTGCAGCCTCCCGCCACCGATCGGACCGCCACCGACAATTTCCAGACGGCAGAGGTGGAAGTGGTCGATCGCGTGACACAGGTGTTGCTGATGGCCGGTGGTCCAAGCCGCGAGTATCAGTTCATGCGGAACGTATTGGATCGCGATGGTAGTTTTGCCGTCGACGTGATCCTCGGGACGGCGACCAAAGGCGTCTCACAGGATGCCCGTAGTGTTCTTGCCGTCTTTCCCGAGTCGGCCGAAGCGCTCGATGCCTACGATGTGATCGTCGCCTTCGACTATGACTGGCGGCTGCTCGATCCGGCAGCGCAGGCCCGCCTGGAGCGGTGGGTGGCCCGTGAGTCTGGAGGCCTCCTCTTCGTGGCCGGTGGAATCTTTATGAACAGTTGGTTGGATGATCCCGATGCAACCACGATCAGAGATCTTCATCCGGTTGAATTGCGGCAATCCCTCTCGGTCAGCTTCGATGAGCCGGCCGGCCGGCCGGAACCAATGCCGCTCGCATTCACCCGAGATGGACAGGATGCCGAATTTCTCTGGTTGGCGGCGAGTCGAATTGCCAGCCAGACGGCCTGGAGTGAGTTTCCCGGTGTCTACTCGTGCTTCGACTCCGGCGTGGCCAAACCCGGGGCCACAGTCTACGCGCGGCCGGAGCGGTCATCGAATGGGGGCTTGATCGATGAGTCACCCATTTTTATGGCCGGGCAGTTCTACGGCTCGGGGAGCATCCTCTATCTGGGCAGTGGCGAATTATGGCGGTTGCGGGCGATCGAAGATGCTGTCTATGAACGGCTTGTGACGCAATTGGTGCGCCATGTCTCACAAGGGCGGCTGCTTCGTGGTTCGCGACGGGCTCGGCTCTTGATCGACCGCGATCGATTCGCTGTGGGGGCCACGGTCCCGGTTCGGCTCATTGTGCCCGATGAAACCATAGGGGCGCCGGCCGCACGGTGCACGGTCACCGGACCCGATGGCAAGTCATCGGCTATTCCTCTCGATGCGGACCCGGATCGTCCGGCCGCCCTTCGCGGCGGGTTCGTAGCATCCCAGGAGGGGGCGTGGCTGATCGATGTTGATCTGGAGGGTGATGGTGAACGGGTGTCACGAAGGGTTCAGGTGCGGCTTCCCGACCGGGAACTTGAGCATCCGCGGCTGGAACGCGGTATTCTTGAACAGGTCGCCCTGATAACCGGTGGTACGCCCCGTTTTTTGGCGGACGGTCCGTGGACGAATGGCGATGCCACCCGATTAGCTGAGCGTCTTGGTGATCGCTCTCGAAAGGAATACGAGACCGGCGCCCCTGACGCGCTCTTCAAGCAACGGCTTAATGCCATGTTGATGGGACTCGGGGTCGGTCTCCTGTGCCTGGAATGGATCACGCGGCGCGTCGTTCGACTCGCCTGACCTCGCATTCAACACCGCTATGATTCATTTGCCAGAGACAGCGCTGTCAACGACTGTCGCGAACGTTGCGGCGCTTCGCCAAGCCTTGCGGCGTCTTCGTCGCCAGACCCGAAGGTGGGTGTGGATTGAAAGTGTGGGGTTCGTTGCGCTGTTGGTTGCGGTGGTGTTTTGGGCAACCCTTTTTATAGACCGGTTTCTGGAACCGCCGTGGCAGGTGCGGGTGGCGATGCTGGCGGCTGCAGGCGGGATCGTGGGTTGGCTCATTGCCACCAAACTTGTGGGGCGCCTCGCCGCCCCGCTCGACGATGCCCAGTTGGCCCTCGTTGTGGAACGGAACTATCCGCAGTTTCAGGATAGCCTTTCAACGGTGGTTGAACTTTCACGAGGGCCACGGGAAAACGTCAACGAATCACTTCTGGCCCGCACCGCTGCGATTGCTGCCAGCCGACTTGAAGCAGTCGATCCGTCTGTCATTTTTCGTCGCCGTAGCCTGGCTGCGTTGGCGGTCACGTCGATCTTGGCGGTGGCGAGCGTTGTCGGCCTGATGATCAGCGAGCCACACACCGCTGGCTTATGGGCCCGCCGAATGGTCTGGCTTGCTGAAGAACCGTGGCCCCGCCGGGTTCGCTTTGATGCAGAGGGTTTTGTCGACGGCGTTCGGGTGGTCGCCCGTGGCACTGACGTGGAGGTGTTGGTTCGAGCTGCGTCGAAAGATGTGATCCCTGCAGTGGTTGATCTCCGGTCACGGGGACTCGGATCACAGGGGCGAGGTTGGCGAACCGACCGGATGGGTACCCGCGGTGCCGTGACCGACCACGGACAGACGTTCGGTCATGTCATCAAAAGTGTTCAGGAGTCGCTGGAATTGGAAATACGGGGCGGTGATGCGCGGCTGCGTTCACTGCGGCTGGAGGTGGTGGATGCTCCAGGCCTCGAGTCGCTATCGATCACGACACGGCTGCCGGAATATCTCGGCGGCGGAATCCGTCCTGCGGCCACGTCACGCATCGTTCCGGTGCCCCGAGGTTCCTCTGTCGACATCATGTGTACGGCGACCGTGCCTCTGGCGGCCGCCACTGTGGCCGTGGTGGAGCAGGGAGTCGAAACGGTAGTTGCCGAGTCGTCGGTTTCCACAGTTCGTGAGGCCCCGCCACGGTCCCTTGCAGCGCGGCTCGATGACGTCATGAGCGATCGCGCCGTCGTTGTTCGGCTTACTGACATGCACGGGCTCACCAATCGTGAGCCGATCACCTTCGTGCTCTCGGCAGTGCCCGATGAGTCCCCGCAAGTTGCTTTAAAGCTGCACGGCATCTCTCCTGCTGTCACGCCAATGGCACGGATCCCCTGGGTGGGGGTGATCACTGACGATCATGGTCTGGCATCGGCGACGGTAACGCTTGCTGCTGTGGCACCAAAGGCAGAGGCCGACACCCCGGTTCGTCAAGCGGAGCAACCCATCACGCGGGTGAGGCCGGGCATGTCGGTCGCTGAGTTTCCTGCCGATGCTCCTGAGACACTACTGCTGGAACCGCTCGGCCTCCCCGTCGGGAGTCGGCTGACGATTACCGTTTCGGCCACCGATGCATGTGGCCTCGTTGAAGGACCGAATCGGGGTGTTGGAGATCCCTGGACGCTGGATGTTGTCACGCCCGAGGTGCTCCAGGCGATGCTCGAGGCTCGGGAAGTCATCCTCCGCCGCCGGTACGAAAGCGTCATTGCTGATAGTAGTCAGGCCCGGGATCGACTGGCAGCTGCCGAGGCAGGGGATGACGACACCGCCGTTGCGATCGCTCGGCTAGGCGAGTCGATTGGCCGAGCCGCCGGCGAAACCAGAGAAATCGCCATGGCTTTTCGGGACATTCGCCTCGAACTTGATAACAACGGTCTGCTCACGCCGGAAGTCGACATGCGGTTGCTCACCCAGATTGCCGATCCGCTTGCGGCGTTGGCCGATGACGACCTGCCGCAACTCGCGGCTGCATGTCGCGGTTTCTCGCAGCCAGACGATGGTCGAGATGAGTTGGTTCGTCAGGCCGATGAAGTTCTGGCGCGAATGCGGGCTTTGCTAGCTATGATGATGGAATTGGAGTCTTTCAACGAGGTGATCGAGCGACTACGAGGTGTGATTCGGGTGCAGGAAGAGATTCGTGCAGACACGCTCGAACAACAGAAGAAACGAGCCCGGGAGGCACTGGAGGGACTATGATCGCAGCAGCGTTCCGTGACATCCTCTGTGTAGTTGGCACTGTCGCCGGCGCGCTGCTGGGACATGTGATGGTCGCTGCTGATGGGGGTGGCGAGCGTCCTTCGCTCGTGGCTCGCGAGCAGCAACTGCTGGAGCAGTTCCGGGATCTTGAGCGGTCGTTCCTCCGGTTGGCCGATCTGCTTGCGGGGAGTGACCCGCGGCGGGCAACGCTTTTGCGGAGTGTGTTTGCCCAGGCCCGGGATGCGGAGGTGGGAGACCGCCTCAACACGATCGTGTCGTTGTTGGAGAAGAACCAGCTCCTCAAGGCAGGGAGCGGCCAAGCTGATGCCATTGATCGAATGAAGGAACTCTTGGCGTTCCTCGAATCTGGTGACGCTGAAAGAAGCCTGGCGAGCACGAAAGAGGAAGTACGGGAGTTTATTGCCCGCGTCTCGAAACTGATTGCCAAGCAGCGCGGTCTGGAGGGGACGACGGAATTTGGGAGTGACGACGAAGGACAGTTGGCAGCCAAGCAAGTGACGCTCGCCGAAGAAACCCGTGATTTGGCGGGGGACATCGGTGGTTTCGCCAAACGATTTGATCCATCAGAACCGGGTGAGAGCAAGTCGGGAGAGGGCCAGGAAGGGCAGGGCCAGGAAGGGCAGGGCCAGGAAGGGCAGGGCCAGGAAG
>JAQBZA010000177.1 GCA_027622795.1 Planctomycetota bacterium
CCCCGAACCTTAGCGGATACAGACGTCACCCTTCGTAGCGTCCACACGGCACAGTACTCTACAAGGAAACCAAGCCGCGCATGCAAACCACCCAAGTCACGGCCTCTCAATGACCCCTCACCAGCCCGTCCCCAGCCTCGAAATCCCCTGCTGCCCCGGCCCCATCACCGGCTCGATCCGACCACCTGGCTCCAAGAGCATCACCAATCGTGCCCTCGTCTGCGCCGCCCTCGCGGCCGGCGAAAGCCGTCTCACCGGTGTGCTCGACAGCCAAGATACCCGGGTCATGGCCGCCGGCTTGGCAGCGCTCGGAATTGACGTCGACGCCAATTGGCAACGGGACGAGATTCGCGTGCGGGGCTGTAGCGGTGCGATTCCCGCGTCGTCTGCCTCCATCGATTGCGCCGCGAGTGGCACGACGATCCGCTTCCTGTCGGCCGTCTGCAGCCTCGGCCACGGGGTGTATCGGCTCGACGGCACACCCCGGATGCGGAAGCGACCGATTGGCGATCTTCTGGAAGCCCTGCAATCACTCGGAGTTGGGGCAACCGCGGAGAGCCCGAGGGGATGCCCGCCGGTCGTGATCAAGAGCGGCAGCCTTGTTGGTGGCTCAGCCAGGATTGCCGGCAACGTCTCAAGCCAGTTTGCCAGCGGCTTGGCGATGGTGGGGCCCTGCACGGGCGAAGGCCTGTCGCTTCACTTCAGCGGCCAACTCGTGTCGCTTCCCTACCTCGCCATGACGCGGCGAGTCATGGAATCATTCGGCGCAACCTGCCGCGCGATCGACGAGCGAACCTGGTGGATCGAGCCGAGTGGTTACCGCGGCGTCGACTATCGAATTGAGCCGGACGCCTCCGCAGCCAGTTACTTTGCGGCAGCGGCCGCGATCACGGGCGGCAGCGTCCGCATCGAAGGGCTGGGCCGATCGAGCATGCAGGGAGACATCGGCTTTTGTAATGCGGTCGCTCGCATGGGCTGCACCGTCAACTGGGAGGATTCTCCTGAGGAGGGTGTGACTCTGAGCGGTCGGGCGGCGAACGGTATTGACATCGATATGAACGCCATCAGTGACACGGTGCCGACCCTTGCCGTTGTCGCCCTCTTTGCCACGGGGCCAACGACGATCCGCAACGTGGCCCACATTCGTGACAAGGAGACTGACCGGATCGGGGATTTGGCCACGGAACTCCGCAAGCTTGGAGCGCAGGTCGACGAGCGACCCGACGGCCTCACCATTCATCCGGCCCCGCTCCACGCCGCCGAGATATCCACTTACGACGACCACCGCATGGCGATGAGTTTGGCTTTGGCAGGCCTGCTGGTACCGGGAGTGCGGATTCTCGACCCGGCCTGCGTCGGGAAAACATTCCCGGACTACTGGGCACGGCTCGCCACAATAGCCCGCGTCGACCTTTCAGCTTATTCAGCCTCGCCGCCAGCCCCCTGACGCTGGAGCACCAATTCGGCTCGCTCAAGCAATTCGTCGACGACGGTTCGGGAGGGCCGCTCACCGGCGTTCTCGTCGGCCAGCGACGCATCGCTCGCGCGAAACCCGCCGCCGCAGTGTTGGCAATAGACACGGCTGCCCAGAAGCTGCACCCCGATCCGCAGCATGCGGCCACAAACCGGGCAGCCCTGGTGGAAAAAAACAGGTGAATGCATGACAAAAGCTCCGAAGCCCCGCAACGATTCCGGATTTTAGACGGGCGTCAAGAACCTGCCAACACAGTTTCCGATGAGAATTTGGCAAGCCCCCCCAAAGCCCCCAGACCCCAGACGAGGCCTATCTTCACGCACCCGTCTGCCAACCATACACTGACGGTTGCCGTCTCTGGACACTATCTCCGCGACCGGGAGAACTTTTTTGCTGACGCGACCGTGGCTCATTCCGGCGATCGTGGCGATCTGGGCCATGTCGATGACGTGGCTCGTCACGGCCAAAATTGTTCCGACGTGGGGCGTGGACACTCCCCCGGGCAACCAGCAACTTTTCTCAACAGGAAACAAACTGACTCCCGTGGCCTGGTCCGTCCTGTGGAATGACTCACCGGTCGGGTACTCGATCAGTCAGGCCCGACGGCTCCCCAGCCGAGGGCTTGAGGTCGATAGCTTGCTTCACTTGGACATGGTGCCCGTTGATGAACTGCTGCCTCAATGGCTCCAGACCATCGTCCGTCCGGGAAGCAATCAACGCATCGTGACTTCTTTCGATGCCAGAGGAAAGGTCGCACTTGACGCCCACGGCTCACTCCAGACCTTCACATCATCAATCCTCCTGCCGAACACAGAAAATCGCATCACGCTCAATGGCGTGGTGCGCGGGGGTGTGGTTTCGATCGGAGTCGACGCCAGCGGAATACTCTATGAATTTGAAAAGCGAATTCCCGATGGCGTGATGATCGGTGATGAGCTTTCACCGCAGGCCACCCTCCCGAACCTCTCCATTGGACGCAGATGGACCGTGCCGACGTACAACCCGCTGAGGCCCAGCGGGGCGTCGGTCGAACTGCTTCATGCCCATGTTTCGGGTGAACGGATGTTTTTCTGGCAGGATACCCTTACTCGAGTGCATGAAGTCAGTTATCGAATCGACCCCACAACTCCTCATCATGAACCGCAGTTCATGATGTTGGTCGACATGAATGGCCGGGTGGTCAAGCAGGAATCGCTGTTTCTTGGTGCTCGTCTGACGTTTGTTCGACGTTCTGATCAGGATGCCATGAGGCTTGCGAGAGGGTTGGATCGAGAAAACTCCGTCGATTCTCCCGCCACGACCGGATCGCCCCCGTCAGACACGGAAACGGGATCAGACCAATGATCGAGTTCGATCATGTATCACGAAGCTATGGCAGTAAGCGTGCAGTTGACGATCTTTCGCTGGCAGTCCTTCGTGGAGAGTTGTTCGCGCTCCTCGGGCCCAATGGCGCAGGTAAGACAACCACAATCAAGATGCTGGTGGGCCTCCTGCGGGCATCGCACGGAGCAATACGCGTCTGCGGCCACGACATGAGTCGTTCCCCCCGTGAGGCGCACCTGCATCTCGGCTACGTTCCTGATGAGCCGTGCCTCTACGACAAATTGACAGGGCGGGAGTTTCTTTGGTTCATTGCCGACATGTTTGGCATGCCTCGACATGTTACGCAACGAAGGATCGCTGATGAGATCGAGCACTTCGAGCTTTTTGAATTTGTCGATGACCTGACTGAAAGGTACTCGCTCGGCATGAAGCAGCGACTGGTATTCGCCGCCGCGCTGCTTCATGATCCGAGTGTTCTGGTGCTCGACGAGCCGATGGTGGGACTCGACCCGCGCAGCGTACGGATCGTGAAGGATCTGCTTCACGAAAAGACACGGCAGGGCATGACCATTTTCATGTCGACGCATACGCTTGCCATGGCTGAGGAGATGGCCGACCGGATCGGCGTCATGGTCCGCGGGCACCTGCGATTTCTTGGCACGGTCGGGGAACTTCGCGAGCAGATGGCCATCGAAAACACGAGCCTCGAACAGCTTTACTTGCAGTTGACAGCTGTCTTGCCCGAGTCCGAGGGCTCATCCCCGGCGCATGAACGAGGGTGAGATGGTCGCTTCTTTCCCTGCGTCCGGCGATACACAACTCCTCGCACCGGACGCGGAAGCCCGTGTGTTCCTTCGCTTGAGAACCACGTTGGTATGGCAAACGGTTCGATGGATGTGTCAGCATGCGCGTCTACGACTTTCGCTCGTCACCCTGTTGAGCGCCGTATTCTGGGCATCGCTGTACGGGATTTTTTACGAGGCCTTCACATTTGTGGACTCGTTGCATGCCGATGTGATTTCACTGTTGTTCAACGCCTTTTTTGCCTCACTCATGGTGATGCTCGTCTTTTCGAATGGCATCCTCACGTACGGGAGTATGTATACGTCCACCCAGGCGAAGCTCCTACTGACGCTGCCTGCCCGCTCGGAATCCATTTTCGGACACATGTTTCGTGAATCACTCTGGTTCTCAAGTTGGGGCTTCGTCCTTCTTGGCAGCCCCATGCTGGTCGCCTATGGAGTGATCCGGGAGGCGTCTTGGACCTACTACGTCCTCCTGCTTCCGTTCATGATCTCGTTCGTCGTCATCCCGGCAACGGTGGGAAGCATCTGTTGTGTCGCAATGGCGGCTTGGTTGCCTCGAATGCGAATGTACGCATTTGTCATTCTTCTGGCGGCTTGTGGCAGCACGGCAATCTGGCTTGGATGGTCTCTCATCCGTTCGGTAGGAACTGAGGGATTGACGGCGACGTGGCTGGAAAAGACCATCTCGAACTTGGCGCTCACGGAACACAAACTTCTCCCCAGTTGGTGGCTTTCGAGCGGCCTTATCGAGGCCGCTCGAAAAGGCTCAGATGCTGCCAATGCCTGGGCTTCGCTCTTGGACTCACTCAAGTTTCTGGCACTGCTTGTCTCCAATGGTCTTCTCGTTCAGGTCGTTGGGCTTTGGATGGCACGCGTGGCCTACCGCCTGGGCTATAGCGAAGTCACGGGAGAGGTTTCGGTTCGCCGAAACAGGCCGCTGAGCAGATTTGATGACTTCCTCATGAACATCGGCTCCCGCCGCCGTCGCCCCGTCCGGCTACTCCTGGTAAAGGATCTGCGAGTTTTTCGCAGGGATATCGCCCAGTGGTCGCAGGTCGCCATTTTTTTTGGATTATTGGCGTTGTATTTCCTCAACCTGAGTCACTTCAACTACAACATGACGTATCGGTCATTGATCGGCTTTCTCAACCTAGCCGTTGTGGGATTGATTCTGTCGACCTTCACCACCCGATTCGTCTTTCCGATGATCAGCCTCGAAGGACGGCGTTTTTGGATCCTAGGCTTGCTCCCGGTGCATCGGGATCAGATCGTGTGGTCAAAGTTTCTTTTTTCGTTTATCGGTGGTGTTGTCCCCTGCAGCCTGCTACTCCTCATGAGTGATCTCATGTTGGATATATCCATGAGTTTGATTGTCATCCATGAGATCTGTTGCCTGATCCTCTGCATGGGGCTTTCGGGCATCGCGGTCGGTCTCGGAGCCATGATGCCTGATTTGCAGGAAACTTCACCGGCGAAGATCGCTTCCGGGTTTGGGGGCACGCTCTCCCTTGTTGTGAGTTCTCTCTTCATCATCTTCACGGTAACAGTCGTTGCGTTGCCGATTCATGTATTTACCACCTTGGCCGCGATGGCCCCGCCGGGCCTGAGCCCATTTCGCTGGGCCGCCGGCCCGTGGGGCATGGCGACCGCCGTCGGTGTCGTCGTGGCGGTTGGCTTGCTGGTGACGTTCATCCCGCTCGTGCTGGGACTGCGGGCCTTTCGGCAGTTGGAGGCCTAGCGAAAGGCTTGGATTGGCAAAGGTTATCCTCAGGAAGGAACTGCGGTTCTATCATGAGAAGGTGCTAAAAATCTCATGATCCAGCGACTCCCGCTCACCCCCGCTCGTCTGCTTCCACACGTCGATTCCCTGCCGCGGATCGGCGCCGTTCAGTATCTGAACACCCGGCCGCTGGTTCATGGGCTGGCATCGTCGGGCGTGGCACTCTCCTACGACCTTCCCAGCCGACTGGCTGACCAGTTGGCAACGGGCAAACTTGACGTTGCCTTGATTCCATCGATCGAATTGTTTCGTTGCGATCAATACCGAGTCGTCTCCGATGCGTGCATCGGCTGCCGCGGCCCGGTCATGAGCGTGAAACTTTTTTTTCGAACGGCGCCAGAGCGGGTACAGTCACTCGCCGTTGACGAGGGATCGCGGACGAGCGCAACCCTGGCCCGTATTCTTTTGGCCGAGCGGTTCGGTGTCCTTCCTGCCATAGCGGTGCTCCCCATCGGTGCCGCGCTCACCGACACGCCGGCCGATGCGGTGCTTCTCATCGGCGATCGGGCACTCGCCATGCCCCCCGGGGCAACTTCGTTTCAAGTGATTTGGGACCTCGGTGACGAGTGGTGCCGCTGGACGGGTTTGCCTTTCGTCTTCGCCGTTTGGGCAGCCCACAAAAATCTTGACACGCGATCAGTCGAGCCGCTCCTCACCCGCGCCCGTGACGCGGGCCGCAGTAATCTGGCGGCCATTGCCGCGGCCGAGGCGGCAGGTCATGGCCTCACCGTTCCCCAGTGCCTCAGCTATCTCCACGACAATCTGCATTACGAACTCGGCCCCAGGGAACGCGAGGCGCTCTCGCTCTTCTACACCCTTTCCACCAAACTGTCGCTCGCCCCGGTGGGCCTCGACCTCTCAGCGTCTCTTTCCCCTGCCTGTCTCGCTCGATGAACGACGCCACGATGCGACAACTTCTGGAAGACACCGTGGCCGGTGCACGGCTCTCCAATGCTGATGCTGAGCGACTGTTAGCCGCCCACGATCTGGCATCGATCGGTCGCGCCGCGCATTCCATGACCAGCCGGCTCCATCCAGAGCCGTATCGCACCTACAACATCGACCGCAACATCAACTACACGAATGTCTGCACCGCGGTCTGTGATTTCTGCGCCTTCTATCGGCCGCCCAAGCACGCCGAAGGCTACGTGCTCGACCGCCAGGTGCTCCTGCAGAAAATCGAGGAAACGGTGGCCCTCGGGGGAGATCAGATCCTCATGCAGGGCGGCCTCCATCCGACGCTGCCACTGGAGTGGTATGAAGAATTGCTCCGCGACATCAAGGCCCACTTCCCGGAGGTGAATATCCACGGGTTCTCGCCACCGGAGATCCACCACTTCACCAAAGTCTCCAAGAGACCCTTGCGGGAGGTGCTGGAGCGGCTCGCGCGGGCCGGCCTGGGATCGCTTCCGGGCGGTGGCGGTGAGATCCTCGTCGACCGCGTGCGACAGGCGATGACCCGAGGCAAGGTGCTCACTGACGACTGGCTCGAGGTGCATCGGCAGTGGCATCTGCTCGGCGGCAAGAGTACGGCCACGATGATGTATGGCCACATCGAGACGCTCGCAGAACGGGTGGAGCATCTCGACCGGCTGCGGCAACTCCAGGACGA
>JAQBZA010000178.1 GCA_027622795.1 Planctomycetota bacterium
CGACGCCGTCTCCGGGCAGGTGGAGCGGGGCACGATGGAGATGCTCCTGGCCCAGCCGGTGACGCGGCGGGCCGTGTTCGCCACACAGGCCTTCGCCACGACCACAGGCGCCGCCGTGTTGTGCAGCGTGTTGCTGGCGTCGGTCTGGACGGCCGTGAGCTTTGGCCCCTGGGCCGGCAAGGTGGAGCCGGAGCGATTTGTGCCGGCTGTGCTCAACGTTTTCGGCCTCATGGTCTGCATGGCGGGAATCACGGCCTGCGTGTCAGCAGGCGACAGTTACCGCTGGCGAACGATCGGGATCTTGTGCAGCTTCTACGTGTTTTCGATCTTGGCAAAGCTGGTTGGGCGGATGAGTGGGGCTTTCGCATGGGCCGGCTACCTGTCGGTATTCAACGCCTATGAACCGCAGCGACTCGTGGGGGACACAGCCGACGTCTGGCGGCTGTTGGCGATCTACGACGGCGTGCTTCTCGGCGTCGGTATTGTCGGCTATGTGATCGGTGCGATCACATTTTCTCGTCGCGACCTGCCAGCCCCGCTGTGATCGGTCACGGTCGGTATTTTTGCTTATGCAAATAAAACACAAAAAGAATCTCCGCCTGACTCACGGTCGATAGGGTAACGCAGTCGATCAAAGATCGGCTCCCTCCTGCGTGATCCCGCCTGTTGCCCGCTCCATGTGCGTTCCACAAAGACTGACAGGAGTGATGATCCTGGTCGTCACCACGATCGGTTGCGGTCCCCTGCCGTCATCCAACAGACAGCCCGTTTGCCCGCCACCCCAGGTGGTGACTCTGCCAGCTGTGATGACCGACACCGTCAGCGTGGTCAAGCAGTTCTACGCGACAAGCGTTGACGAAGCGGCAGGGTTGATCCTGGCAGCGAGTGGGCACCCGGGGCGGCGCGAACTGGCGACCCTCCGCACAGATCAGTTGTTTCTCACCGAGGACGAGGCCCTGCGGCTGCGAGGAAACCAGATGGCTGTCATTCTGACCGCGTTGCGCCACCTCGATGCTGACGTGGCTCGTCACCTGGGAACCTGCAGCGGCATCCTCGAATTCACAGTGCTCAAGTCAATCGATGCCGAGGCTGCGGCTGGTCTCAGCGGGCGGCGGGATGTGCTGCGTCTCAACGCGCTGACACATCTTGATGCCGCCACGGCCGTTGGGCTGGCCCGCAGTGAGTGCGATCTGCAACTTGCTGGGCTCACATACCTCGAGCCGGGAGTGGCTGCGGCGTTGGGTCGGCATCGTGGGGCCCTCCGCCTCAACGGTTTGAAAAAGTTATCGGGAGTTGATGCCATGCATCTGGCGCGGCATCACGGCGATCTGTGTCTTAATGAACTCACATCCCTGAGCGACGAGGCGGCCCAATCGCTGGCGGCGTTTCCATTCGGTTTGCACCTCAACGGGCTGACCACGCTTTCGGTTCCTGCAGCCACGGCGCTGGCCCGACACTCCGGCTGGTGCCTCGACTGTCGTGGCCTCACGATGCTCTCCCCGGCTGCGGAGGCCGCGATCGCCCGTCACCCGCGGTCGGGCAAGAGGATCGTCTCCGGTCTGGCCGCGAGGCCCCGGACAGCGGCCCCGCGCAGCGGTGGGTGAGCGGGATGCAGCCAAACGCAAAAGAAACCTGTTTCGGGGCTGAATGACGTTCGTTTTCCGCTGTCGGCTTTCGTGAGGATTCTGCATACTATTTGCAGACATTCTCCGAGGGTTCCATCAATGCCGCTTTCACGACGCTTTCGTTGTGGCCTGCTTTCCCGGGCTGCGTGGGTCTGGATCGTGTTGTCGGGGGTCTGTCCGTTGGCGGGCAGCGCCGAAGAGCCGCGTGGCCAGGCCGATCTCGATGCGGCCATCGAGGCCAAACTGTCAGCCGATGATCTCGATGACTACGCCACCGTCATCGACCTTTGCCGACGGGCGATCGACAAGGGGCTCGGGCCGGAATCAAAGGATTTTGCCGACGCCCTGTACACCGGCACGCTCATGGATCGGGCCGGGATGGTGGTCGACGCGATTTTTGATGCGGCGGTGCCTGACCCGCAGTGGCCGCGGATGCGTTCGTTTGCCATGCGAGATCTCAACGAGGCGGTGCGGCGCGATCCGAATCTTGGCGAAGCCCACCTGATGATCGCGCGGCTCGAGGCGTTACCCGGCGGCAATCGGGAGCGGGCCCGGACGGAGGCGGAGAAGGCGACCGAACTCCTCGACGACAACAAGCTTGCTGCCTGCCGGGCACAACTCGTGCTTGGTGGGCTGGCGGCCGACGACAAGGAACGGGGAGCGGCCTACGACAAGGCCGTGGAACTTGCCCCGCGGGATGTTGAGGCCCGCCGCACCCGAGGGCTCTTTCATCTCGTCAATGATCGTTTTGCAGAGGCACGGGCCGATCTGGAAGTGGCCATCGAGGAAGAGCCGGAGGAAGGAGCCCTTTATGAGGCGATCGGCATGGCCTACCTGATGGAAGAAAAGCTCGACGAGGCGGAGAAAGCCTTCGACAGGGCGATCGAAATCAATCCGCAGGCACCGACAGCCTTGCTTCAGCGGGCCCGCGTGCTGGCGTTGCAGGGGGAGCGGCCCGAGGCGATTGCCGATCTCGACAAGGCGATCGAGTTGAAACCCGACGAGGCAATTCCGTTGATTCTGCGGGCACGGATCCTTCAGCAGGCGGGTGAGACCGAGAAGGCGCTCGCCGACATCGAGCAGGTGCTCGCCACACAGCCTGACCATCCCGCCGCGCTCGAACTGCGCGGACTGATTGCCGCCGAGAACAATGATTACTCCGCAGCCATTCGAGATTTTCGTCGGCTGCTCGATCGGCATGACGAGGATGCCCTGGTGCATGGGCAACTCGGCATGTTGCATCTGGCTGCCAAGCAGCCGCGGGCAGCAATCCGGGAGTTTACGCGGGCCATCGATCTTGACGCCGGGCAGTTTGCAAGCTGGCGGGGCCGCAGCGATGCCGAAATCTCGATTGGTGACCATGCGAAGGCTCTGGCTGACTTGGAAAAGGCGCTCGAATTGAGGCCCGACGATGACGGCGTCTTGAACAATCTGGCGTGGCTCCTGGCCACATCGCCCGACGATGTGCTGCGGAATGGCAAGCGGGCGATCGAACTCGCGACAAAGGCCTGTGAGGCGACGGGATGGAAGGAAGCTCACATCATCAGCACGTTGGCAGCGGGTTATGCGGAGGCTGGAGACTTCGAGGCTGCCAAGAAGTACAGCCGGCAGGCAGTGGAACTGGGCTCAGAAACCGAGGATGTGAAGTCACAACTGGAAAAAGAGTTGCAGAGCTATGAAGCGGGCAAGCCATGGCGTGAGAAGCAAACACTTGAGGAGGCTGAACTTGCGGGCCTTGCCCCCGAGGTTGTCGATGAACGCCCGATCGCTGCGAACGCCGCTGATGAACCTGAGGATCGCCCAGCTTCTCCCAGCAAGCCACGGCGTCCCTTTTGACGGGAAAACAGGGCGGGAGGCGGTTTGGCCTACCGCTTCGCGCGGGGGTAAAAGTGCGAGAGGTCGAGGAAGGTCGAAGTGTGACCGGTCGGCCGAATTGTTTCGGAGGTTTGTCGTGGCGTCTGGCGTAGTTGTCGTACGTCGCGTTGAATCGTTCCAATACGCTCGCTTTGACGCATCTGTTCAAGCTGCTGCTGCTGGATCTGAAGTTGCGGAAGCACCTGTTCTTGATAGATGTTTTGGGTGCCGAGCGGATTGAGGGCTTGGTTTTGCAGCATCGTGTATGGGCTCATGCTCGGCCGGCGGTAGATATCGGCAAACGGCGCTTGGCCACCGTTGCCCTGGGCAGTCGCTGGTGTGGCGGTGGCCAGCGCGGTAACCGTGATACAGAGAACCAGTGCTACGTGTTTCATCAGAAGTTGGGGTTGAAGCCGAAGGGGAAGCGGTTGATCTGTTGCACGGTGCTCGTGCCGAGGAGAGTGAAGCCGAAGATCCGCTCGAAGGGGGCAGTCATCCGCCCGACAAGGCTGTCGAAGGCGACCATGTGATCTTGGGCGATGAAGACGCGGTCGCCCGGCAGCAGCTGGTAGTTGGTGGCGGTGGCGCCTCCCTTCATGATGGCCTCGATGTCGACTGGCAGGATCTGGTCGCAGCCCATGCTCGACGGTGCAGGTCGTGCAATCCAGACCTCCTTGCTCGACAGTCGTGACAAACCGTTGATGCCCGCAATGGCGTCAAGCACGGTCTCGTTGCCGGTGACAGGGAAGCGGGCAACGTTGTCGCCGTAGCCGGCGCCCTCCGTGATTACGTAATAGACTTTGGAATTGTAGGAGTAGACATCGACGCTCACGAGCGGAGCCTCGAGGAATGCCGCGAGATGGGCCTCGATCGCGGACTTTGCCTCTCGGAGTGTGAGGCCGGTGACGTGGACACTGCCGTACGTGCCGAGCTGGATGGTGCCGTCCGGGCCTACAAGATGCTCACCGGCAATCTGCTGCTGGCCCGCTGCCTCCGCAAGGGTAAGCGAGACCTGTGGCTCGCGGAGTACTCGCGTGAGGTGTCGAAAGACCGCATCCTGTGCTTCATTAAGCGACAGGTTTCCTACCGCCACCTTGCCATAGGCCGGGCCGAGATCGATCATGCCCCCAGGCTCCACGGCAAAGAGCCCACGAATCGGCTGATCGAGCAGTGTGCCCTCGACCATAACCTGGAGCACATCAAACGACTGGATGCGAAACGGGGGTTTTGGCACCACGCGCAGGGCATCGATCAGAAGAATGTCGGGTGGCTCAATGACATACGGTGGCAGTGACACTTTGGCCAATTCCTTGGCTGGTAACGGATGTCCATCAGGGTGACAGTTGGCCTCCAACAGCGTCTGCTGAGCAAGGGTCCGTTGTGGTCGCGGAAAGGTCTGGCATCCGGTGGCCAGAAAGCTGAGGAGGGCGATGGCGCACAGGTGTCCAAAAGACGAACACCGACCGACGGCGATGCACTGCGGCGGCGAAAGGAGTAGGCGAGTCATGTCCCAGTTCCTGCAGTCGTCAACGTCCTCACAGCCCGGTTTATCGGCTACGAGAAGGGCAAAACTATGCCCATTACCCCCTCTTGGGAAGTATTTTTTCAGGGCGCGGAAAATGCCCCATCTGGGGGGGCTGCGGGCGGTCGGCAGCCGCGGGCCTTGAAGCGAGTCGTAGATTTGCTCCGCCTTCCCGGGCAGTTGGTTGTGGTCCGTCGACCCCACGGGAACGGAGTGCGCCCTGGCGATGCCGATTCTTCCCCAGCAACGCGATATGTACCCCGATGACCTCCTCTCCGATGGGGCGGCTGCCGTCGCCACGGACACGCGAGACGGTGCGAACACGAAATGGGTTGTGTTTTACACGCTGTCGCGCCGAGAAAAGGATCTGATGCGCAGGCTGGAGAGCGTGGAAATTCCGTTTTACGGGCCACTCATTCGGCGGCGTCTGCCAGCCACGCGCGGGCAGCCGCGCGTGTCATATGTGTCACTTTTCCCCGGGTATGTTTTTGCGCGAGTCGATGATGAGCAGCGCCGAACAGCCTTGGGCACCAACACCATTGCCCGCTGGCTGCCGGTCGTCGATGAACACAAACTCGTCAACGATCTCTGCAGCCTTCGCCAACTCATTGCCAGTAACCGTCCGCTCACGCCGGAAGCCCGTCTCGATGCCGGACATGTCGTGCGAGTGCGATCGGGACCGTTGGCCGGGCTGGAAGGGATCGTCGTAAAACGCCGTGGTGGTGTCCGTCTGGTTGTGATGGTGCAGTTTCTTAATCAGGGCGCCTCGATCGAACTCGAAGACGTCGACCTTGAACTGATCTGAACGAGAAGAAGCCGGTGGCCATCTGCATGGAGGCAGTCATCCTCTCCATGCCATGATGATGTCGCTTTCGCATGTGTTTCTCGCACCTGACGCGGGCCTGGTGGTGCGGGGGTTTGTGGTGTCGGTGGTAGCCACAGCGGCGATCTTTCTCGCCAGCCTCGCAGGACACGATTTTCAGCTCCACGGCAACTGGCTGGAGATGTTTCCCCAGACAGCTGCGACTGCGGTTGCCGTCAAGCTGGGTGTGTTTCTGCCCTTCGGCCGGTGTCATGAATCGTGGCGGAACCTCGGGCTTGCCGATATCACGCGGCTCATCTGGGCAGCCTCGCTGGCGATGCTCGTGCTGGTGGGCGTTGATGCCGCCGTGATGACTGCGAGTATGGGATGCAGCGGGCCACAATTACCGGCAGATGTGGTGGTGGGCGACTGGACTTGGACGATCATCCTCATGGCTGGCGTCCGGGGATGGTGGTGGAGTTTTCACGAAGAACTCTTGGCTGCGGTGCCGACGGTACGGCTCCGGCCGGTGGAGACGGCGGCGCTCTTGCGGCGGGACCCGGTCATGCTCGACACGACCGCCGTCGGTGGCCTCATCGGGGGCCGCACCGTGCTCGTGACCGGAGCCGGCGGCTCGATCGGGTCGGAGCTCTGCCGGCAACTGCTTTTGTTTCAGCCGCAGCGGCTGGTGCTGATCGACCGGGGAGAAAACATGCTCTTTCTCACCGCCCACGATCTCCTCCGGCAGCCGACGCAGGCAGCGATCGAGCCACTCATCGCCGACATCACCGACGCCGGCCGGATGGAGTCGATCCTGGCGGAGGTGCGACCGCAGGTCGTGTTTCACGCCGCGGCCCACAAGCATGTGGCGATGATGGAGCGGGATCCCGCCGAGGCGATCAAAAACAACTGCCTTGGCACGGCCCTGGTGGCCCGGCTGGCCAGCCGCCACGGTGCGGAGGCGTTTGTCCTCATCTCGACCGACAAGGCCGTCAATCCGACGAGCGTGATGGGCTGCTCGAAGCTGATCGCCGAGCGGTGTGTGCAGGCGCTGGCCAGCCAATCGCAGACGCGGTTTATGGTGGTGCGATTCGGCAACGTGCTGGGCAGCAACGGCAGCGTGGTGCCGATCTTTCTCGAGCA
>JAQBZA010000001.1 GCA_027622795.1 Planctomycetota bacterium
GGGTGGCCGTGAAGGGAGGCTACTCGGGCCCCGCCGTCGCCAACGGCCGCGTCTATCTCACCGACTACGATCGGCCGGCAGGCCCACTGGCCAACGCCCCCAACGACCGCACGCAGTTGGCCGGCCGCGAGCGTGTGCTCTGTTTCGAGGCGACCACCGGAAAGCTGTTGTGGAAACATGAATACGACTGCCCCTACGCGATCTCATATGCCTCCGGACCGCGGTGCACGCCGACCGTCGCCGATGGCAAGGTCTATGCCCTTGGCGCCGAAGGGAATCTCACCTGCCTCGACGCCGTGACGGGCCGCGTGATCTGGGCCAAGGACTTCAAGAAGGACTATGCCGCCCCCACGCCGATCTGGGGCTTCTGCGGCCATCCGCTCGTCGATGGCGACCGTCTCATCTGCCTTGTCGGCGGCGGCGGCAGCGTGGCCGTGGCGTTCGACAAAGACAGCGGCCAGGAAGTCTGGCGGGCTCTCTCCGCAAGTGAGAGCGGCTACTGCCCGCCGACCATGCTGGGGGATGGCGACACGAAGCATCTCGTGATCTGGGATGCCGACAAGCTCAACGGCCTCGAGCCGGCGACGGGCCGCGTGCTCTGGTCGGAGCCGCTCAAGCCGATGTATGGCATGTCGATCATGGCGCCGCAGGTGGCCGACACGCCGTCCGGTCGCGTGCTCTTTGCCAGTGGGATCGGTCGCGTGGGGGCGCTCTTTCGGCTCGCTGCCGATGGCTCGACCGCGGGCGTGGTTTGGCGGGGCGCGCCCAAGACCGCCGTCTACTGCGCGAACAGCACGCCCTTCATCGAGGGCAACGCCATCTACGGCTGCGACTGCGATACGGGCATGCTCACGGCGGTCGATCTGGCCACGGGCGAGCGGCTCTGGGAGACGCCCGACGCCACGATGGGAGGCAGCCGCCGCGGCAAGCACGGCACGGCCTTTCTGGTGCGGCATGAGCCTGCCCAATCCTCCGCGCCGTCGGCCAACCGCACCTGGATCTTCAGCGAGACGGGCGACCTGATCCTCGCGGAGCTTTCGCCCCGGGGGTATCGCGAGCTCGCGCGGACGCACATTCTCGCGCCCACCAACGAGTGCTTCGGCCGCGAGGTGGTCTGGAGCCATCCGGCCTTTGCCGGGCGGTGCGTGTTTGCCCGCAATGATCAGGAACTCGTCTGCCTTTCGTTGGCGGAGTGACGCTGGGCGGGCTGCTGCGGCCGCGGCGGTCGACGTCTGCTGCGGCCGCGGCAGGCCGACATTGTTTCCGCCGGCTCCGATCGGTACTCTTTCAAGAGTTCCCTCTGGTGTCTGTATTCTTTTCAGCCACCTTCATCGGGGCGTAGCTCAGCCTGGCTAGAGCGCTACGTTCGGGACGTAGAGGTCGCACGTTCGAATCGTGTCGCCCCGACTCACCTTAAACTCTTCGGCCGGCCGTGAGCCACACCCATTTCGCTCACGGGGCCGACAGCGCCTGCCGCATCATTGCCGGTCGGTTCGTGGTAATTCCCACGGCTCCGAGCTCCGCAAAGAATCGGGCGTCATCGGCCGCATCGACCGTCCACACATGAAACTCAGCGACGCCACCGTTACGCAGTTGCTGCACAAACTTCTGATCCACAACCTATCGTCTGGCCTGAAGCCCGACGCCGTCGGCACCACACCGAAGAACTGTTTCGAGAACCTGCCCGGCCGTCGGTCGCCACTCGTTCGACCCCGTGCGGGTTTCCTTGAAACTCGTCAGCCAGTGGGCTTTCACTCCCGGAAGCCGCTTCTTGCAGGCGGCGATCGTCCGCTCATCGAATGCGATCACGACAAGCGATGAGGCATCGGCGGCGCATTGCTCGACAACCCTACCGAGTGGCTCCACGATCTCCGGCCCCGTCTTGAGTTCGATGAAGAACCGCTTCCCTCCGGGCATGATCTCCAAGACTTCTTCGAGCGTACAGCACGGCTGTCCAGAGAATGCCGGGGCTTTCCAGCGGCCGAAATCAAGGCCACGAAGATCGTCGAGTCGGCTCTCGGCGACGACACGCTTCACGCCACACGTCCGCCCGGTGTCGGCATCATGGATGCAGCCGACACGGCCGTCGGCCGTGAGGCGGAAGTCTCCCTCGATCGCATCCGCCTGCTGTTCCCATGCCAGCCGAAAGGCTGCGAGCGTATTTTCCTGGGCATCATGGGAAGCTCCGCGATGGGCAGTGATCATTTGTGATTCGGCCCGAGAACCACTCATCACCATGAGCAACACCGTTACGATCAGGGCTTCTCTACCCGCATGACTGGTGACACTTCGTCGAGCCGAAACTCCTTGCGGCTCATCGCCTCATAATGGTGGCCGATATCGATCTGCTCGCCTGTCGTCACACGATTGCCATGCTCGTCGAGCCGAGCATTCATCGTCGCTTTCTTACCGGTGCGGCAGATCGTCTTGATTTCGATCAGGTTATCCGCCCACGCCAACAGATACTTGCTGCCCTCAAACGGCTCCCCACGAAAATCGGTGCGAATCCCGTAGCAGAGAACAGGGATCGAGAGCTGGTCACAGACACAGGTGAGCTGGAGAACCTGCCGTGGCGTGAGGAACTGAGCCTCATCGATCAGCACACAGTGCACCGCCCCCGCCTGCTGCTCCCGCCGAATCGCGTCATGGAAATCGTAGGTGGCGCCAAAAGCGATGGCGTCGGCTGCGATCCCGATCCGGGAATGGATGCGGCGCTCACCGGCACGGTGATCGATCGCCGGGGTGTAGAGAAGGGCCCGCATGCCCCGCTCCTCGTAATTGTGTGCCGACTGCAGGAGCGTGGTGCTTTTCCCGGCATTCATTGCCGAATAATAGAAATACAACTGCGCCATGGTTATGACGTCCTTCTCGTGGAACCAGACCGACCGCGGCCCGTGTTGGGAATCGAAATGCCGAGGGCCCGCAACTGCTTCTCGGCCTGTCTCGTCCAGCCGCGATTGGCTGCCGGGCTCGCCGGGCTCGGGTGGAGAATCGTTCCGATCGGTGGCCCGTCATCACCCAGAGCCACCGCGACCCGCCCAGCGGCAAAACTGCCGACGCCGATGACCCGCTTCGGGGCCAGCCACGCCACCAGCCGCCGGAGCGCCTCGTCGCACGCGGTGAACAGTGGCTCCCGCTCTTCGGCTGGGAGTTTATCAGGAGTGCGATTGCGACCCGACTCCTCCATGAAAACGAGCGGACAGTAGTTGGTAATGAAAAACTGGTCACTGAACTGTTTCGGCGTCTGGTAGCGATCCCGGGCCCATCCCCAGAGCCGCCGCCCACTCACCTCGCTCCGGGTACACGAAAATCCTTCGATCGGTCGCTGGGGATGAACCACCGCCGGTTGATCGACCCGCTCGTCGATCTCAAGGAAATCGCGAACCAGGCTCACTTCACCAAACGGCACACCGGTCTGCGCCATGCCCCAGGGCCCTGGGTTCATCCCCACAAGGAGCGCCTCCGGCCCCTGCTTGGCATAACGCCGCAGATAGGCTTCATGCGGACGCCGGGCGTAGACCAACGGGTTGTAAACGCACGCGCTTGGTGGGGCAAACGTCAGCCCCGCAACTTCTTTGGCGAGCCAGCGTGAAATATCAAGTGGACTCATGGGCTGCGCTCGTCGCCATCTCGAACCTATCTGATCATCATGTATTTGACTGTTGCCGTCATAAAACTTTCAAACGGAATCGCATGCGCTGCTTGCAGCCACGATGTATCCAAAACGCATCCAAGAAAAAGCCACCCGCTAGAGAGCATTGACCTGCCCCCCTTAAACGAGGCCACTTCGGGAGCGACAATTCCGGGTGGCCGCAACCGCACAGGGCTGGTCTGTCGGAAGACGAAAACCTAACTTAACTTTCGGTGCCGTACTGGGGGGCAGGTCAGAAGCGGGAGACGACAAACGCCCGTGAGTACGGAGAAGCGAATTCAGCCCCATGAAAGAGAATTGGGTATTCTTTCCCCGCCTAGATCGTGAATACCCGGTTGGCATGGCGGCGTCAACCGAAAACCTGTCGTTCTGATATGATCGCCGGTCTTACCTAGTAGCCGCTTCATCGTTGTGACTCGAAAATGACCATGAACAGAACTCGCTTCATCCATGTCTTTGGCCACACGGCGTTACTGATTGCCTGGCACACAGCATTCTTGGCCGACAGGATCATCGGGGCTGAGCCACCTTTGGCTGGCTCAAAACCGTCGATCCTGTTTCTCTTTGCAGATGACATGACTTATGAGGCAATCCGTGCCTTTGGTCACACCGACATCGATACACCAAACCTTGATCGACTGGTCGCCCGGGGCACGACGTTTAGCCATGCCTACAATATGGGATCGTGGAGCGGCGCTGTTTGTGTCGCCAGCCGCACCATGCTGATCACTGGTCGCAGTGTCTGGGATGCGAAAAACATCTACGCCACCACCGATGCAGAGCGACAGGCCGGCGTGCTCTGGCCCCAACTGCTGCAAGCCGCGGGCTATCGCACCTTCATGACAGGCAAGTGGCATATCCAAACAGACGCTGCACGGTGCTTTGACGTCACCCGACACGTGCGACCCGGCATGCCGAAAACCGTGCCCGCCTCGTACAACCGCCCGCCGGCTGAAGGTGCCGACCCGTGGGATCCGACCGACGTCAGGCTTGGGGGTTTCTGGGAAGGGGGCCGCCACTGGAGTGAGGTGACGGCAGACGATGCCATCGCTTTTCTCGGTGACGCAGATGGCGACGCCGGGCCAGCATTTTTCTACATCGCCTTTAACGCCCTCCACGATCCCCGACAGTCACCGCGGGAATATCTTGACCGCTACCCTGTGGAGCGGATCGCGGCACCGCAACCGTTTCTTCCAAAGTATCCCCACGCCGAAGCGATGGGCGCCGGTCCGGGGCTTCGCGACGAGAAACTTGCCCCGTTCCCCCGTACCACACAGGCCGTCAAGATCCATCGACGGGAATACTACGCGCTGGTGACTCACCTTGATGATCAGATTGGTCGCATCCTCCGCGCCCTTGAGGCATCTGGCGAGGCTGACAACACATGGATCTTCTTCACCGCCGACCACGGGCTGGGAGTAGGCCACCACGGCCTCATGGGCAAACAGAACCAATACGACCATTCGATTCGGGTTCCGTTTGTGGTCGTGGGTCCTGGGGTCGCCGCAGGCGTGACCGACCCAACGCCGATCTATCTGCAGGACGTGATGCCGACCACCCTTGAACTGGCCGGAGCAGTGCGGCCAGATCATGTCTTTTTTCAAAGCCTCCTGCCACGACTATCCCGCGGTGCAGGGAAGCCTCCAACGGCCCCCTATGAATCGATCTATGGAGGCTACCTCAATCTGCAGCGGTCGGTGAGCCATGCGGGCTGGAAGTTGATCGTGTACCCGAACTCCAAAACTCTGAGGCTCTACCACGTCGCCGAGGATCCGCAGGAGACAATCGATTTGGCCACCCAGCCGGAACACACCGAGCGGTTGCGTGATCTCTGTGACCGGCTCACGGCGCTGCAACGCGATCTCGGTGACCCCCTCGACCTGTCGGCACTCCGACCGTAGGCCGGTCGCGCAGCCGTTGCATTGCGTGGGCGACGGGAATCAAACGGCCTGCTTCCACCGGTCATCGCATGTGTCACAAGAACGGCGTGGGCAGCAACACCGCGTGATGATCAAAGAGAATCCGCGTACCCAATGCCGCTACCATTGGCGCAAGAAACAGGATTGCAAGGTAAGCCGTCAGGGCAGCCCAACAGCCAAAGCTCACGATAACTCGGGTAGCGAGTGAGGCCTGGTCGGGCCGTGCCATCGCTCGTGAGACAGCCCAGCCAACCGCCAATCGCCCTGGCAGGATGAGGAGCACGAACAGCGGCGTCAACAACCAGACTGCATCCCGTGGCGGTACGACGATCTTGAGTACGTACAGTGGCACCGTGAGAATAAGAAGAAGAAGAAGTGCCATGAGCATTGCAAACGGTGCACGACGAAACCATTCCCGCACCAAAGCCACGTCGATGAAAGCGGTGATGCGACCCGTAGCTGCGTAATGAGCTTGCAGGAACGGCACCCACATCAATGCCAGGGCAAGCAGGATGCCGCCACACAAGGAGACAAGCGGCGCAATGGGGCGATCAGAAATCCGTGGCATCGCAAAGAGCAGCGTGGGCACAGCCACCCATGCCATCCCCCCAAGAAACCCACCAACACCAAGTCGAAATGTCTTCCCGGGAGCGAGTACGTCAGACAGCCGACCTACGGCGGCCGCGCTCGCACTCCAAAGAGTTCCGGCCCGCACGGCTCTCACGACGCGACGGATATTGTGAATCGGACGGATAAACGCCAGTGGACTCGGCCCCGCTGCGAGGGCGAATAGTAAATGCACGGCCACACCGGCGGCGACGATTGCCCGCGTACGTTCCCATGCAATTGCCGTTGTTGAACCCGGATCAACGAGTGCGGCATCAGCAGCAGCGAAAGCGACGAGCCGCACGACGAGGAGCCACGCCCAAATCCCGATTGCAGCGGCCCCCAACCGCGGTACGACTCGCAGCCACGGCAGGCCGTCGTGCAGCCGACCTGATCGGGCAACACGGCCCTCCGCATCGAGCATCCAGCCCAGTGCGAGGAGATTGAGCACCGGTACGGCTGCAAGTAACGCCACGAGCATGATGAGCGTCAGACAGCCGGCCATACACGTCACCAGCCAGGCAACAGCCCGCACCGGGTGGCGCAGAGGATGCGGAGGCGGACCAAGCTCCCAGGGGGCCGTCTGTTCAGGAGTTCTGAGCAACTCAGCGCTAGCCATGACTGACATCGTAATAGAGAATGGGGTGGATGTGGTTCGAAGACTGGCTACCGTTGTCCAGTCCCTTTGCCGGTTGTGTTGTGATGCCGCAATCATTTCGTGATTTACTGCCGCTGATTTGGATCGTGGCCGTGGTCGGAGCAGTGGTCGGATCCGTGGTGGCTGCTTCCCGATCGACCCTGCCGTCGCACCCCTGGGAAGTTGAGCCACCAAGCCAGGTCACCCGTGAACTGGCTGCCCGAATCGACGCCGTCATCAACGTGCAGATTTCAGCCGCCGGCCTTGAGCCGGCGGCTCTGGCCGAAGATGTCCTGGTGCTGCGGCGTATGTGGCTCGCGCTCGCAGGCACGGTCCCCAGCGTTGAGGAGCTTCGTCGCTTCGAGGCTGATTCACGGCCCGATCGACTCGAACGGTGGCTCGCCGGAATTCTCGCCGACCGCCGTTCGGCAGACCATCTCGCCGGCCTCCTCGCCAGTGCCCTGACCGGCAACGACGGTGGGCCAGCATTCGTGTTTCGTCGCGATCGCTTCACATCATGGCTCGCAGATGCCCTGCACGCTGGTTGGTCATTCAAGGGGATTGTTGCAGAGATGGTGGCCAGCACCGGGCTTTGGACCGGCACCCCGGCAGTCAACTTTGTGACCCAAGCAGCTAGCGCCGGCCAAGTTGATGAGAATACGCTCGCCGGCCGCGTGGCGCGATGTTTTCTCGGGATTCAGTTCGATTGCGCCCAGTGCCATGACCATCCATTCGCACCGTGGACGCAAACACAGTTTGAGGGGCTTGCCGCTTGCTTTGCGACAGTGCGTATTTCACCGCTGGGCGTGCGCGACTCCGGTCCGGCAGTTCTTCGGATCGAGACGCCCATGGCTTCCGCAGGAGCGATGCCTCCACTCACGACCGATCCTGACCTCAAAAAGCCGTTCATCGCTGGCCGCCGAGCTGTCCCACAGGTTCCCTTCGGCCAACCCTGGTTTACCGGCTCGGGATCTTCCCGCGCGAAGCTCGCAACATGGATCACACACGACGAAAATCGGCGTTTCGGGCGCGCTGTCGCCAACCGCTGCTGGGCCATCGCGTTCGGCCGCCCATGGCATGAGCCGATTGATGACGTACCCGATCCCTCCGTGGAGCCAGGCGAAAGTGATCTGCTGGACATTCTTGGCTGTGACTTCTGCGCCGGGACTGGCGACTTGCGGCAGACGCTGGCAGCGATTTGCTCGACCGCGGCCTTCCGGCGAGCCTCGGCTCATCCTGGGCTCAATGATCCATCTCGGGCAGCGGCCGTAACCACCTCATGGGCGGCCTTTCCGCTCTCACAACTTCCACCTGCAACCATGATCTCCGCGATGATTCAGGCCACTTCACTCCGCACGATCGACCCCGAATCACCCCTTTTTGTGCGAACGATTCGGTTTCTGCGCGCAGTTGATTTCATGCGGGAGTACGGCCGTAGTCACCCACATGAGCCAGCCACAATTCCTCAGGCACTCGTGCGGCTGAACGGCCGACTGGCCCGGGAACTCTGTGAAGCCAATGTGTTTTCAGGGCCGGGGCGGGTCGCTGGGCTTTCCCAATCCAATACATCAAGGCTCGACACGGCGTTTCTTGCCTGCCTCAGTCGTCACCCCGATGCAAGTGAGCAGCGGATGCTCATACCGCTTCTCGAAGCTGGCACACCTGCACGAGGTATTGAGGATCTATATTGGACGCTGTTCAACTCAGCGGAGTTCTGCTGGAACCATTGAGCAGATCACTCTCATGAAACGAATGCCCTTGGAGTCGGAAAATGTGATCCTGTGTAACGCGTTGCCCGCTTCGGAGGAGCCGCGCGTGATTATCTCGGGGTCGCGACGCCATGTGCTGGCCGCTGCAGGCGGGCTTGGGGTGTCGTTCATGCTCCCCTCCCTGCGCGCACGAGCAGCGGCCCGGCGGGGCCGTGAGCGGCCGCGGTCACTCATCACGCTCTGGCTGGCGGGAGGCCCGAGCCAACTGGAGACGTGGGATCCACATCCGGGAACAGCCATTGGCGGCCCCACGCGGGCCATTTCCACGACCATTCCAGGCCTTCAGATCGCCAGCGACTACCCACGAGTGGCGGAGCGGCTGGGGAGATTCTCCGTCATTCGTTCCCTTGTCTCACGTGAGGGAGACCATCAACGCGGCACTCACGCCGTCCGTACTGGCTACCGCCCCGATCCCGTGCTTTCCTATCCGGCCCTCGGCGCTCTGCTGGCCCATCAATCGCCTCCAACTGGGCTCGATATTCCAGCCTATGTGGCATTGGGGGCCGACGCCTTTCCCGGCCGTGGCGGCTACCTTGGCGGCCGCTTCGATCCCTATCGCGTGTTCGTACCCGGATTCGCTGGCCAGAATCTGGTGCCACACACCAACGGTCCACGGCAGGATCGGCGACTGACGGCCCTGCGTGGTCTCGATATGCACTTCGCAGCGAGCCGTGGCGTCCCCGTTGCCGCCACGCTCCACGACCATACGCTCGAAGCGGCGCTTGCAATGATGTCGAGCGAACAACTCGCGGCCTTCTCGGTTGTGGCAGAACCGGCCGCGGTACGGTCAGCCTACGGGGAGACTTCGTTTGGTCGTGGCTGCCTTGTCGCGCGGCGGCTCGTCGAAGCTGGAGTGCGGAGCATTGATGTCACGCTGCAGGGCTTCGATACCCATGCGGCAAACTTCACAAGCCATGCGGCGCAGGCGACGATTCTCGATGGCGCTTTGGCGGCACTCATCGACGATCTCGCCGATCGTGATCTCCTCGAATCTACCGTCGTGCTTGTGACGGGAGAGTTTGGTCGTACACCGCAGATCAACCCGCTCGAGGGCCGTGACCACTGGCCACATGGATTTTCCTGTTTGCTTGCCGGGGGGGGAATCGCGTCGGGGCGCGTCATTGGAGCCACCGATCCCGAGGGAAGGTTGCGGGAGCCTGAGCATCCCGTAACCGTTGCGGACCTGTCGGCTACGGTGCTCGCAGCCCTGGGCATCGATTGGCAACGCGAACTGATGACCCCACTCGGCAGACCGGTGAAGCTCGCGGATGGCACACCGGTCGTGGGATTGATTTCCGGATGACGCAAGACTTTTTCGGGTGATTGCGGCCAGCGGCAGGGGCGTATTGTTGCGGTCGAGGTTCCTCGGGAGGCCTACTCGGATGGATCCGCCGCGGCATTGATGCGGATGGTAAATCACTGGCTTGCGGTAGCCAATGAGATGCGGTCAACGAGCGGTGGAATGTTTTTGCCGCATTCCCGCGGCTCATTGCCCACCAGCCGCCGGTAGCGGTAGAGTGCCGAATCTGGGACGGAGGTGTTCCCGCCGAATGTGCAAATCGCTGGGAGGGATCGGAAATGCCTGATGACATGGCAACGAACGTGTCACCTGCCACTCGTGCGGCGAATGCGGCACTGATGATGAGTGCCGCACTTCGCTTGGGCGTGGGCCTCCCGTCGGGTGTGGAACAACAGTCGGCCGAGGCACTCGATGCGGTCGCGTCATCACTCCGTCAAGGTGATGGACATGCCCCGGCTTCCACGATTGATGCTCTCGTTACCACGGTGCCTGCACCCGCTCGCGGTATCATGCGGCTTGCCCTCGCGGTAGCCGACGTACGACGACTGCTTACAGTACTCGACCAGATCGTGGCCAGCGATCGGTGGAATCGCTGGGAAACGAGACTTGCCTTGGCCTACCCGACAGGCGTCTGCCTCGCGGCATTCGTTGGGATAGCTCTCGTTGCGCTGGTCAACGAGCCGTCCTTGAACGCACTTGCGGAGTCAACCGTGTTGCCCCAGGTGCCGTCGGCACCCGTGCCCCACCCGGTCTGGGAGGCCGTGTCTGTGCCGGCAGCGACGTCGGCGGGAGGGGTACTTCTCGGTGTTCTCGTCTGGTGGAGCCGAAGCGGTATCCGTGCCAAAGCGGCGCGCCAACGGGCTGCGGTTGCCTGCGAAGTCGAGGCAATCTTTACGGAAGTTGAGCTCGATCATCCTCGGCGAAAAAAGATTTTGGCTGATCTTGCGGCTGGAGAAGGCTCGGCGCTCGCCGGTCCGTTACAGCCACCGTTGGCTCTGGCCGTCGCGGCCTTTCCGTTGGCAGAACGGTCAGCAGCGCTCCGTGAAGTAGCAACTCTCTACCGCCACACAGCCGAAGCCGACAGAACGGCCAGACGGGCGCTGCTGCCGGCAGGAGCCAGTGTTGTGGCGGGGCTCGCCGTGCTGCTCTTCGGCATCGCGCTGTTTCTGCCGTTGGTGCAGTTCTTCAGTCGGATCGCAGCCATGCCGGCGGCCCCGCCATGGAGTCCTGGCCTATGACATCGTTACTATCGTCATATGTGCTGCAAGCCATCAGTCGACATCACAGCGCGGCGCGGCTCGTCAGGGCACTTGCTGAGGACATGCCCGCCGCCCGGGGACGACCTTGGCAAGCGATCGCAGATGCACTCGATTCAAACGATGTCGATATGGCAAAACGGATCGACGCTCCAGATGCTCAGTATTGGCTTCCACTGATCGCAAGCCGCCGGAATGACCCGCAGATGCTGTCGCGTCTGGTGCGGGCGGCTGGCCAACGGATGCAACAAGCCTCTGGAGGCTGGGCAGCACTGGCTTATCCGTTGGTCATTGTCGGATTTTCCATCGTAGTGATGATCATTCTCTCGGTACTCGTCATGCCGGTTTTTTCCGACATGTTCACTGACTTTGGCCTCGAACTCCCGGCGGCCACAAGGGCCGTGATTGGTTTCATGGGGTTTCTGGCCACGGGCTGGGGCCCCCTGCTCGTGGCGCTGGGCGTGATTGCAGTGGGCCGCTGGATCCTTATTACCCGATCACCCCGCGGCCCCGGCATAGCTGAAGGGTTCACGCGCAACCTGGCAATGCTTGCCGAAGCCGGCCTCCCTCAGCAAGACGCCATCGCGCTTGCGGCTACCGCAGTCGGAGTGCCTCCGGCAGCCGCAGCATCCGGGAACCGTCACAGACCGATTGAGGTCGTTGTCGACATGGCACTTCATCATGAAGCAAAAGCATCCGCAATTCTGCTGTCAGCGATCGCCGACTGTCATGCGGATCGCGCCCGCAGCAGTCTGTGGTCCACCCAGTGGCTGATCGGTCCGGTAGCCATTGGCGTGGTCGGACTTCTTGTGGGCCTGATCATGATTGCACTGTTTATGCCACTTGTCAGACTTGTTTCCGGACTCTCGTGATACCCCCGCCGGGTCGACGTATGCAGCTGTTCTCAATCGTCACAAATGCATGGAATGCTTTGCCAAGCCGTGCCTGCAGCGCGACCGAATCGATGTCGATTTTGCGAATTCTGGCCGCCTGCGCCCAGGCTCAGACCGCCATGCCGCCGATGCTTGCCGCTTGGGCCCGCTGCCAGCGTGCCGCACAGGCCAACCGCATCGACGCCATCGTCGACGAACTCACCCGGGGTGTTCCCTTGGATGCTGCACTCGCTGCCTCTGGCAGCGCGATGCGGGATGATCACCTCATCGCCGCTCGTTTTGCCGCCAAAACCAACCTACTGCCACAGGTAATACCAGCAGTCGTGAATGTTACCAGCGGGCTATCCTGGCGGTACCGCTCAGCACTTGGATACCTCGCGGTGGTTCTCGTCATATTTCTGGGTGTTTCAGGCTTTCTGTCACTGCGAGTCATGCCTCTCTGGGCCCAGATTCTTCATGACTTTGATATGGATGTCCCGTACAGCGCGATCGTTGCTCAAGCGATCTCACCGTACATCGTCGCCACCAACGCAGGCCTACCGATCCTCGTGCTAGGAGGATTTCTGCTCATAGCCTCACGTCGGCTAAGGAGATGGCTTGCCAGACCCTTTCAGGCTGGTGAGAGACGGGCCGCAGCCCTCGATCTCTTGGGGATCGCCCTCAGCGCCGGGCGGCCGCTCCCGGAAGTGGCTCACCTCCTGGCGGCATCTCAGCAGAGCGATCAGAGGTTGACGCAACGCCTGGAGGCCATCGCCACAGATGCCAGCGGCATGGCCCGCAGTGGGTTGCTACGACCCGTTGAACTCGAGCAATGGGAGCGGCTTTTGACTGTCGCCGACCAAGGCTGGCTTTTGCGGACGGCCGCTGCGCGACGACGGGAGCGAACACGACAGCGTTGGACACTCGCAGCCGAGTTGATCGTGCCGGTGGGTGTGGCCCTGATGGGCTCTCTCGTTTTGATCGAAGCATTCGCGGTGCTTGGGCCGCTTCGCTACCTTGTGCAGACGCTTTCATGAACGTCCTGTGGCACAATCCTGTACGGCGTGGTATTTCGAGTATTGAAATGCTCGTCGCCTTCTCATTAGTACTTACCGCGATGGCTTCAACGGTGCCGCTGTTCGTTCGGCATCAGCGGTTGCTGGCCGAGTCCCGCAGGGAGCGATTGGCGATCGAGGAACTGGCCAATCAGGCCCAGCGGCTTCTCTCGCTCGAGCCGGACGAGGTGGATCGGTTTCTGGAGACACTGACACCGTCTGAGATTGCCCGCCGCCACCTCAACGATGCGGTCATCCACTTCGAAACGAGGGCCTCCGAACTCGGTGAGCGGGTCGTGCTTTCACTTCGCTGGAAGGACACAGGACGACGAAATGCCCCCCTTCTGCTGGCCGTCTGGCTACCACCCCGGGGCGCCGTCAATGCTGCCTTTTCCCCGCGGGAGTCGTCCCCCTGATGGCGCACACGCCTTTCTCACCGCCACCCGCCGCCAGAATGCCTTACGCCGGCATGAGGCGTGGCGCTTCGCTCGCCGAGTTGCTGGCTGTGATGGCATCGCTCGGGGTGGTGCTGAGCGTAGCCGCGGGATTGGTGCATACCGCCATGCGGCTGCAATCGACCTCCCGACAAGACCTCGAGCGCGACCGCACAGCAATGCGTCTTGCACGTCAGTTTCGACATGATGTGCGACAGGCAGAAGCCGTGACCACCGTATCCGTAGTAACCGGAGACGACGATGGAGTCACTTCTCCGGAAACACTCGTCGAGTTTTCCCTCACCGCAAAGATGAACGTCAGGTACCAAGCAAGTCTTCAGCAACTCACGCGACAGGCCACAGCAAACGGGCGAACGACACGGGAAGACTACTTTTTTGCGTCGCCGATGCAGTGGAACGTGACGCCAACGGATCGATGCATCGTCCTCAACGGCCGTGCCTTGACCCGTAACCCAGCGCGAGGCCACCCGCTTCGGCCACTCGACGTCGAGATTGTAGCCGTGACCACTGGTGCACAGATCAAGGAAACCAAATCACCGCCCAGCAACCGCGCCACCAAGAGGGCACCATGATGGCTAGGCAGAAGCACATGGTCGCTCGTCAGGGCATCGCGATCGTCATCGTGATCGGCTGTCTGGCAGCATTTTCACTGGTTGCACTTGCAATGCTCCGTGGAGCCGTGCTCACACGGCATGTATTTCGAAGTGAACACCATCTGCGACAGGCAGAGCTGCTGCTCGACGCGGCTGCCACGCGCACGGCGGCACGACTCGCAGCAGATGCATCCGCCGCCCCCAACTCCCTCGACGAAAATTTGGTGATCCCTGCTGACGCAATCACTGGCAGACACGATGCGCGCATCATGATCGATGTCTCACCCGGAGATGGAGAGGAAAATCCATCGGCATCAGGTTCATCACGCTGGCGCGTGCGGATTGTCGTCTATTATCCGATCGACGGCCCGCATGCCGTCCGCCGAACACGCGAAGTGTTGCTCCCTGCGCCCAATCCCAAACGACAAGCCGCCCGACACCATTTTCAGGAGACTGCGTCATGACATTCCACGGCCGCATCAGCAACCCGTTCAATCGCCACCAGGGTTTCACTCTTGTTGAATTGCTCGTGGTGATCGCCATCATCGGGGTTCTCGTAGGCCTCCTCCTGCCGGCTGTCCAGGCGGCTCGAGAGGCCGCTCGTCGCTGTAGTTGTGCGAACAATGTGACGCAGATCGGGCTTGCCCTCCATAACCACGAGTTTCACCTGGAAAGCTTCCCCGCAGGTGTGACCGATCCGGACGGCCCTGTTCGGAACATTGAGGAGGGAATGCATGTGAGTTGGATCGTCCGAATTCTTCCCTACCTGGAACAAACGGCACTCAGCCGTAACTTCGATGAGGCAGAGGGAGCGTATGGTGCGGTCAATCGTCCTGTCCGCGAGGCATGGATTTCATCTCTCATCTGTCCTTCATCACCTGAACCGGGACGCCCCGACTCAGAGATCGGTGGCATCGGTCACACAACATATGCCGGCTGCCACCATGAGGCTGAGGCTCCGATCGATGAAAATAACCATGGGGTTCTTTTTCTCAACAGCAGCATCACATTCAGCGATATCGAAGATGGCAGTTCGAACACCCTGTTGATTGGGGAGCACTTTCTCGGGGTTCGTGACCTTGGTTGGGTCTCTGGCACCCGTTCAACGCTTCGCAACACGTCACAGATCGAAGAGCCGCAGCAAAACCGTACTCCCGAGCAACCAGCACCCGACCCGCTCTTCGTGGGCGGCTTCGGCAGCTATCATCCCGGAATGTCGATGATTGGCATGGCTGACGGCTCGACTCGAGCGCTTGCCAACACCATGTCGCCCGCCATACTTCGCCAACTTGGTAACCGCAGTGACGGTGAGATTCCCAAGCAGAACACGCGGGAGTAGATCCATGCATGGCAACACAGCCTCTTTGCGGACGCTTCTATCCCTGATGATTTTTTGCTCTCCAGTGCTCCTGCTCTATGTCGCTGCTGGAGCAGAGTCTGGAGACACTGTGTCTCTTCCGATCTCCGGGGACGACGACTGGTCGCATCACGATTTCTGGCAGACAACCAATGGCAAGCCTGTTTCGGATGGCTGGCGGTTTGCGGATGGTGCGGTGTCTCTTGTCACTCCCGGCAAGGGCGGAAGTATTGTTTCACGCCCCCTGCCCCCCCACTTTGAGCTCAGTTGGACATGGCGGATCGAAAAAGGCGTGAACAGCGGCTTGAAATACCGTGTCCGCCGCTTCGGAAACAGTCTTTTTGGGAATCACTATCTCGGCCTCGAGTATCAGATCATTGACAGCCGTCCAGAGGACACCTCCGTAGGGTCGACCGCCGCGATTTATGGCTTGGTGGCCCCGATCGCCGAGAAGACACTCCACCCACCCGGCGAGTGGAACACGGCTCGCATCGTTGCGATCGGAGACCATGTTGAGCACTTTCTCAACGGCAAACTGGTCGCTGCCGCCAACACGACAGGGCCGGCCTGGGAGACCGCCATCGCCCTGAGCAAATTCTCCGGCAGCACAGGCTTTGGTCAGCCACGGGAAGGCGACCGCATCATGCTCACGGATCATGGGGGCCGGGTCACATACAAGGACTTTCATTTCGTACCTCACCCGTCTCCGTCCCCCGAGGTCGCGCATCTCCCGGGACCGTTTCTCGCAAATGCCACCCGCAACGGCTGGGCAACCAGCGACAGCGTCGTGATTTGGACGCGAACGACGAAACATCGTGAAATGCTGGTCGATGGCCTGCCATTCGTTTCTGTACCTCCCACCGAGGCCGCGCGGCTGGCCAAGCTTGACGACGCCCCGAGACTGCTTGCGTTACAACTTCCACCCGGAGCCACTCTTGAAGACATGTTCGGAGCCTGCCCTGGGGCGAGCGGGCGGGTTCGGCTGTCCTACTACCCTGACCAGCAGCGGCACAAAATACGGCATGCTCCCTGGAAGTTAACCTCTGGTGAAAATGATTTCACCGCCCAGTGGCATCTGGAAGGGCTCACCCCCAACACCCGTTATGTGACGGTCATCGAGGCGCAGACTGCTGACGGCAAGCCCTCATCGGTGCTGCTTGGTGGCTTTCGCACACCTCCGAACTCACACCAGGCGGAGCCGCTGCGATTCTGCATGACAACGTGTCATGATTTTCTTCGCCGTGATGACGGCCTCAATGGACATACCATCTACGGAGCCCTGGAGAAGCTCGCCCCCGACTTCATCGTCCATGCTGGTGACATCGAGTATTACGACCAGCCTGATCCCTGGGCCCTCACCACACAGCTGATGCGGTTCAAGTGGGCGCGGCTCTTTGCTCTCCCTGCGAACCGCCACTTTTACAATCACACGACGTCCTATTTCATCAAGGACGACCACGACACCCTAGCTGACGATTGCTGGCCTGGGCAGACGTATGGTGCGGTTTCGTTTGAAGAAGGCGCGAAACTGTTCAACGAGGAACAATTCCCCTCGCGACATCCTCGTTACGCCAACATCCGGTGGGGACGTGACATTGAGATCTGGCTCCTCGAGGGCCGAGACCACCGCAGCCCCAACACGGCGCTCGACGGCCCGGAAAAGTCGATCCTCGGTATACCGCAACGGACCTGGCTTTTTGAAACCCTCGCAGCATCGAAAGCCGACTTCAAGCTTGTCTTCAGTCCAACCCCAATCGTGGGGCCCGATCGATCGGGAAAGCGCGACAACCATGCCAACACGGCCTTCTCCTGGGAGGGCGAAGAACTTCGCGAACGGCTCTCACAGATTCCTGGGGTGATCGTTTTCTGTGGTGATCGCCACTGGCAATACGCCTCCGTCGACGAGACCGGTCTCTGGGAATTCGGATGCGGCCCTGGCAGTGAGAAGCATCAGCTAGGCTGGAAAGCGGGGGATGCGAGGCCAAAGCATCGGTTTCTCCGCGTCGCCGGTGGCTTTCTCTCCGGTGAACTCGTCCCGTCCATCGGCAAGAACAAGCCCTCATTGACCATTCGCCATCTCTCTGTCACCGGTGAGGAAGCGAGTCGGTTTGTCTTTCCTCAGCCGTCTTCAAAAGCCAAGAGATCGCGTTCACAAGCAGCCGATTGAATTCCGGTCGTGCAAAGTCACCCTCATGGCCGAGGGATGTGTAAAACGATGCTCCTCCATCCGGTCGAAGAAATGTCCAGGCGACCGGTTCGATCTGGCCTCCGAAGGCCGCGCTACCCAAGAGGAGCGGCGTCGTGTCGGACGCCAGCGGAGAAACCACGTAGAGACTTCCGCTCGAAGGAAATCCGGTGGTCGGAATTCCCTGGAGGATTGGATTCGTACCGCTTTCGGCGGTTCCCTGCACGGTTACGCCGACATCGGCCGGTAGGTGGTTGGTGTAATGGCCCCCAAACACTTCTCGGTCGAACTCAGGCCAATCCTCGAGTCCGTCCGGGGGCGATTGGTTTCGCAAGTGAAACGCATGGCTGGCAGTCCGGATGCCCAGGACCGGCTTCGCGGCTGCGACATGCGCCCGAATGTGGCCAATTTGCTCAGGTGGCAGCGGCCGGCGACGAACACTTACAACCAGCAGATCCGCATCGCGCACTCGTTCGATTCCCGGGAATGATCCCTCCGCCTGAGAATCAAACCACACGAACGACGTCCGACAGAAACCACCCAAGTGCCGGAGGGCAAAGATCGGGAGCGTAACGGATGTCCGGTACTCGTCTTCGCCTTGGAGAAAGACGACGTGTGGCCGTTTGTCATCCGGAAAACGAAATTCCCCGCCATCGAGTAGAGCGCCGCTCGTTGCGGTGGGTGCCCAGTGTCGTTCGATGTGGTCGATTACCAGATCGGTCCCAGTGAAGTGACTGACCTGTGGAGGCCGCCTCGGGTTATACATCGTATCGGTAAGGTCCCGCACCAGAACGACACGAAAGCCCTGGGCCACCAACTGACGAATCCCAAATGGCCGTCCAAGCACGCACATATTGGTATGCACGCCAGTGATGATCACGTTCCGAATGTGGCGTTGGTGGAGGAGATCGACAATTTCCTCGGAGTCAGCAATGGCATCCCCCTCATGAATTTCCAATGTGGCGATCTGTCGCGTCCACGGGAAAGGATCTCCCGGTTGCCATGATCGCTCTCCGTCACAGCCACCGTCTGCGTCATCGATCGGAAGCGGTGGCTCCTGAGCCGGATCGAGCGGGCACCACTTCGGCAATGATTTTCGTAACTCGGTCGCCGGAACAGATTGGGCCATCCTGCGAGCTGGATGCTCGGCATAAAAATTCATCGTGCCACTCGGCGAGTGGATGATCAACGCCCCACGGTTACGCGCTGCCACCAGAAATTCGTTGAGTCGCGGTGCCATCTGGGCCACACGCTCTGCCGCCCGCGGACAGGTGTGGGTGTCCCACATGTCACACACGATGACTGCCGTCTCGTCGGGCGACCACGCAACATCCTCGAATTTTGTATGAAACCTACGGGGCGGGGAAGCCACTTCGTATTGCGATCGGAGGCGAAGACGAAGTGGCTCCGAAGACTCAGCCCGTACCGCCGCGAAACCGCAGGCCAGCACGACTCCGACGAAAAAAACCAGCAGGCCGCATCGTTGCGGGGTGTTGGCTGAATACGCCGGGAACTGATGCATCGAAGAACCACCTTTCCTCATCAGCGATCAGCCGGGAATCTCATAGCCCCGCCGTGACTCCCGTGACAAAAACGCATTGGCCTGCGGATCATCCACGATCTCACGCGCAGCACCATTCCAGGTAAGCGGTCGCCCCAAGCGCATAGAGATGTTCGCCAGATGGCAAATCTCGAGCATGCGATTATGGGACCACACATCGGAGATGGGCTGCTGACGCGATCGCATCGCATCGATGAAATTCGCTGTGTGATTTTCACTCACAGGACCACCATAGACAGCCTCAACCGCTCCTTCCGGGAGCGGCTTCTGATCCAGTTCTTCCACCGGGGCACCGGTCAACTTGCCACGATTGACAAAGAACCGACCGTCTGTCCCTTCGAAGAGAATGCCGTTATCGCCCTCACTCTTAATCAGCAGCTCCACACCGTTGGGCATCGTGCAGCTAATGGTGAACTTCGTCGCGGCGTTGTAGCGATCATGCACAAGGGGCTCGCCATCCTTGTAGGCAACTGGCAATTCGTATTCAACCGGGGTGATCACCTGCGGTGTGTTCGCCTGCTCACCGAGTGCCCAGCATGCAATGTCAACGTGGTGTGCCCCCCAATCCGTCAGTTTTCCTCCGGAGTACTCATGCCAATTCCGGAAGGAATAGTGGGCGTTGCTGTACAACGGCACGCCGCCGCCATAGCCAGTCCGTAATTCCGGGAGCGCCCGATACGGCACTTCTGGTGCAGGCCCTAGCCAGAAATCCCAATCCAACCCTTCCGGGACGGAGGCTTCCGGGATCGATGGTGAACCAGTCATGCCACCAATACCACAGGTGATCTTGGTGACTGTGCCAATCCGTCCGTCACGGATCAGGGCAATCGCCCGAAGAAACCGCTGATCACTCTCGGTTCGTTGCATGGTCCCGACTTGAAAGACCCGACCAGTCGCTTCCACCGCCTGCTCGATTTGCTTGCCTTCGTCGACCGTAAGCGTCAGCGGCTTCTCGCAATAGACATCTTTGCCAGCCTGCATCGCCTCAATCGCGATCTTGGCATGCCAGTGATCGGGGGTGGCGATCATCACCGCATCAATATCCGCACGGTCCAGGATTCTTCGGTAATCCTTGAAGGCATTGGGCTTCTTTTGAGCGGCGGCAACCTTCTCCACATGCTCGCCCAAAACCTTTGCATCAACATCGGCGAGAGCCGCAAAGTCGGCAAACTTGAATGATTTGCTCGTGATCGCCCAGCCCTGATTCCGCAGGCCGATGGTAGCGAATATCGGGCGCTCAAGCACCGAGGCAAACACTCGGTGGCGGGCGACTCCCGTTCCTCCCGCCAGGACCGCCCCTGTGGCAACGGTCTGACGAAGGAAACCGCGGCGGCTCAGACGTGAAGAACTCATAAACTGGCAACTCCGTGGGGTTAAATTTTTACCGCATACGAAGAGGCAGCAGATTCAGGTGCTACCCGCCCCATATTTTCCATCAGTCTCTGCATCCCAGAGTCCCTCTGGGCTTCGACGGATTGAGGATGTCAAAGAATACCATGCCGATGGAAGGCGATTGGCGGGAGACGTATCAATCGGTGTATCATCTCTTGGATCTGATCGTTCGCCCCCATTTTCCTCATCGGGAGTGCTTTTCTCATGCAACGGCCCCGCTCACCCTCACGACGCACATTTCTTGGCACTTCGACAGCCGCTGGGATAATACCCTTCTTCGCATGGACCCAACCAACGTTCGCCAATCAGGCGGCCTCCGACCGACCGTTGATTGGTTGTATTGGCCTGGGTGGTATGGGGATGGGTGATGCCCGCGGACACGCAGGATTCGGTGATATCGTCGCCGTGTGCGATGTCGATCTTCGTCATGCTGAGCGCGCTCGGCATGACGAAAAGGTGGGCAAAGGGAAAGCCGATATCTATCGAGACTACCGCCAACTTCTCGAGCGGTCCGATATCGATGTGGTCAGCATCGTCACCCCCGATCACTGGCACGTCAAAATTGCCATCGAGGCCCTTGAGGCCGGCAAGCACGTTTTCTGCCAAAAGCCTCTCACGCTCACGATCGAAGAAAACAAGTTGATTCGGGCGGCTTGCAAGAAGCATCCGTCACTTCAGTTTTTTATCGGCACGCAGCAGCGAAGCGACCGGTCCCGGTTTCTGCGGGCAGTCAACATGGTTCATAAAGGATTGCTCGGGCCGATCAAGAAGGTGACTGTCGGGATCAACGGCAGCCCCAAGGGCGGTCCTTTTCCCGTGGCCGAGGTGCCCAAGGAACTTGACTGGGACATGTGGCTTGGGCAGTCTCCCTTGGTGGACTACCGCAAGGAACGCTGCCACGGAAACTTCCGCTGGTGGTACGAGTACTCCGGAGGCAAGTTTACTGATTGGGGTGCCCATCACGTTGACATTGCCCAATGGGCACTCCGCGAGGATGAACAGGGCAAGGGGCCTGTTTCCATCGATGGCACGGACGCCACGCACCCGGTGCCATTCAAAAACGGATTTCCTGAGCAGGCCGATGCCTACAACACGTCCACCGACTTCGCCATCCAATGCAGATATCCCAATGGAGTTGAAATGACTGTTACGAGTCGGGGAGATAATGGGATTACGTTTGAGGGTGAGAAGGGCAAGATTTTCGTGAATCGTGGCAAAATCACCGGCACACCCATCGAAGAAAATTGGGACAAGGATCATTTCACCGAAGACGATATTGTGGCGCTGTACAAGGGAAAGCCTTTTGAGGCCCATAAGAGCAACTTCTTTCGCTGCATCCGCGAGGGAGGCCTGCCCGTTTCCGATGTGTTCAGCCATCTGATCACGATGAACACATGCCATCTGACAGCCATCGCTGCCCGGCTTGGCCGAGCCATCACATGGGATTCTCAGGCCGAGGTGGTGATCCGTGACGAGCAGGCCCAAAAGATGACGGCTCGAACGCCACGGAGCGGCTACGAGATGCCGCGGGTGTAGCGCAACCGGTCTGTCAACGACCTGCCGACGATGTGTCTCGGGACGTGAGCATCGGAACAGAAATACCCATTCCAATGGCTGGTGAATCAGACTGCAACCCATCATCAGGCCGCGACGGATCAACGAGTCTTGGATCGCTGAACCGCGAACCAATGTCGTGTCCTGCTTCTTGCCAAGCAGATAGTGGGCGGCCGTTCCAGGTGGGCGTGCCGAGCGTCGGCGAATAGTACAGGTTTGTTCGCAGAATGGTTTCGCCATTCTGCCAGTTGCCGCCAACGAACTTCGGTTCCCGACAGATGACCACATTGTGCTCAAAGGTAAACGACCGATGCATCTCGTCGCGGGACCGCCGCACCCCCCCCTCCCCGCAGTTGACGAAGAGATTATTTCGCACCGTGTTGTCCCGCCCGTAGTGCTGATGAAAGCCGGCTGACTGACAGTTCCACACGATGTTTTCCTCCAGAAGAATCTCTGATGAGCCCTCATCAGTGTAGAGCCCCCATCCGCCATATTCGTGGCAGGAGATGTCGTGGATGCGATTGCGGCGCACGATGGTTCCCGGTTGCGGCCCCAGCAGATAGATCCCCCCCATGTCGCTCAGGTGATTATTCCCGATATGGTGGAGTGAGTTTTCCTCGACGATGTTATGGTGACAAGGAGATTCGCGATAGCCCCACGTCCACCCAACAGAGACTGCCGTGTAGTTTCCGTGATGAACCTCGTTGCGGGTCAGTCGGTTACCGGATGCCTGAAATACGATCAATCCCACCGCACCCAAATAGGTTCTCCCGTAGTCATAAACATTACATCCCTCAACCAGATGATCTGCGACGACCGCGGTCGGGTCTTCTTCGGGCCGTGTCTCACCAATCCGCACCCCTCCGGCTCCCAGATGGCTGATGTCACATTTGACGATACGACACTCGCGTGATCCCCGCCCAAGATCGATGGCATATCCACCCAGTCCACTCAAGCGACATTCCGTGATGGTGATCCGTCGGGCGTTGATCAACCGTATGGCCCCCCGGCGGACGGCGGCGGCCTGTGAGTCAACTTCACCTTCAGCGGGCAGATCATCGTCGACCTCTCGCAAATCAAGGTTTTGAAGCACCACGTCAGAACAATTCTCGAGGCGGATCAGTTGTGACAGGAGCGGCACGGTAACCCTACCCCGGGCGGGAAAGTCTCCGGTTGGTGCGAGCACTTGGACAACTTGCCGGCGTGGATCAATCCGCCACTCCCCTGGCATATCAAGTGAAGACGATTCATTCTCGATCCAAAAGCGGTTTCCGTTTTTCTCTTGGCGATGGGCGTGGAGTTTCCCATTGAGACGAACGGCATTGGCAGCCACATCAATCGAATGAATCGGGAACTTGAAGCCCGCCCATTTCTGAAGCGCGACAATCCAGATGCCGTCGTCGGTCGTCCAGTTGGCCACGGAAAGCGTATCTGGGATCGGGAGCGTAAACGGAGGCTCAATCGCCAGGGTACCGGGAGATTGGAGCCACCCGACATTCGGTGTCCGGGCACGAACAGCCATCCGCCCGTCGATGAAGAGATGCCGCGGCTGCCGTTGCCGCAGGCTCATCGGCAGCGGTGCCTCGAAAAGACCCTCCCGGCTGTCCACGGCGATCCATGCATCGATCGCCACCGAACCGGTGACGCTGGCAACACCGGTCGCTGGTCCCCGGAGCGTCAGCCCTGAGTCGGCTTCCGTGAGCAGAAGCGGCTGTGACACCTCGTGTCGTCCGGCCGCCAATTCGATTACTCGCGGGGGGGGCGTACCGCGGGCCTTGATGATCACTCCCTGCAAATCGTCTCCTGGCTCAACGATGCCTGTCGTCACGGCCAACACCGAGGTCGCTGGCACCGCGGCCATGATCATCATCTTGAGTGCCCACGGAATCACTACGCCCGTCACCCACTTCATCCCAACACCCTTATTCACAGCGAAAGCTCTCTGGAAAACGATCCGTTCGATTATTCTCATCGCTCCACCGACCCAGCATGAGAAGCGGGAACCAGCCAATCGAGACGGAACAAGTTGTCAACGAGCCCATCCATAAACATTGTGCGGTATTGGACGGTCGAGAACCGACTTCCCATACAGAGCCGCCTCCCGAGGGCTCCTTTCGGAACAGGCTGATCGAGGCTTTGCCGGATCAGCAGAAGATCGTCCGGGCCGACCTGTGCCGGATCCGGACCGGCATCTGACTGCGGGTAGCCGCGGACAATGGCACCGGGGAGTAGCATCCTCTCGCGTTCTGCCGCTGCGTAGAAGTCTTCCGGCACCCACACGACCCGACCGCGGGCGGCCTCGATTCCGGCGGCATCAAATCCTCCTTCCGGTGGATCAAGTACCACGGCCAGTCCCGACAGAGCGAGATACGTGGCAAAAACACTCGGTAAAGCCAGCGTCTCAAGCCAACGTGGTTTGGCGATCGGCAACAGTGAGACCAGCCCTCCGCCTGCGAGGATCGCCCAATGCAGGGGACCGATCGTCACGTCAGAAAACCGTTGGGCAAGTGCGATCGAGAGCAGAGCAACCCCAGAAATAATCACCAAGGCTGCCACACAGGTGGTCGCGAAGGCACTCCGCAGAAGCCGATGCCAATGGAGTGCGACCAGAATGGCGACTGCCGGCATCGCATCAAGAAGATAACGGCCTGATCGCTGCGTGGGAATGCAGTAGAAGAGAAAAGTTCCGATGCAGACCAGCCACAGGAGGCGCTCTCCCTGGCTGGCCGAATGACGGAACTGCCAGCCCCGCAGCATCGTTCCGGCGACCGGAAAGGCGAGTAGTCCGGCATGGAGAAACCAGCCCGCAAACAGGCCCCAGATACTCCGCCGTACCCAGAGAAGTGCCACGATGTAGTTTGGTGCGCCCGCCTGCAACTTTCCGACGTTCTCACCAACGACAAACTGCCGCCAGATCACCTCGGGTTCCGGATCGAGCAGTGGCCACAGGGCAAACACCCCCAACGCCACGATCGCGGTCCACACTAGCCCGGGCAGTGCTTCGCGGAGAAACGGAACGAGCCGCCAGCCGCGCACGTGCGCGTGCCAGGCGGCAAGCACAAGACCCGTAGGAGCGAGAATGACGAATGACTTGGCCAGCAGTGCCATACCCAAGCAGCCACCCACGACCGTCGGGAACACAAACCGAGAGTGGAACGATTTCGGAGACCACTCAAGGAGGAGCCAACACGGAAGAAAGGTCCAGAAGATCTCCGGGGGATTGGTGAGGAACGGCCTCCCATACCGAAAAATCCCGAGAAACGCGAGATAGACTGCAGCTGCCAACAGACTCCCGCTGCGCCCCGCACCGACGACAAGAGCCACACGCGCGACGAGCAGTGCGGTCAATCCAGTCCACACGAGGCTCGGCCAGCGAAGATCGAATAGCGACCACCGCTGGCCGCGATCGGTGGAAAGAATCGCCTGCCAGAAAATAAACGGTGGCTTCGTGTCGACCATCACGGGAATGTCACACCGTAACGGGAGCCACGCTCCGCTCTCAGCGGTCTTCCTTGCAATGTGGGCATAGAGGGCCTCATCGCCATTCGTCATCGCATGCTGAGTCCCAAGACCATAGACATACGCCGTCACTGCGAGAAGCAGGGTCGCAGTTGCGGTTGCCGCCGATAGCGGTGCAGAGGGATGTTCTGACATGCCGTCACCATATGCGACGGCCACCCCAATCGACCATCCCGGTCGTGGGTGGAGAAAGCAGCATTCGGAAGGCAGCCATGCGGCACTCGCCGAAAGCGAACTGAACACAGTATGCTTGCTCCGCCGAAAAGGCGCGAATGCTTGCTGGAGAATGTTCATGGCGGGACTCTCACGACGCACGGTATTGGCAGTAGGCGGAGCAGCCGTCTGGGGCTGGCCGCCGGCGCGGCAGCGCCATCTCCCTCGGATCGCATCCGGGTTTGAGCTTTCCGAGCCACCGCTGGACAGCGGCCCGGGTCGGTTCACGGCGAGTTTCATAGATCACCATCCTCCACAGGACTACGTCCACTGCCCGTCACTCTGCGATCAGATCGATGGCACCCTCGTCTGTAGCTGGTACGCCGGCCCCCGCGAAGGACACCCGGATGTCGCCATCTGGATGGCTGACTCACCCGTTTCTGATCGTGAGTCGACTCGGCAATGGTCTGCACCACGGCCAATTGTCACCCGCCATTCGGTGATGGATGATCTCGACCGCTTTGTTCAAAAGGTCGGCAATGGAGTCGTGTTCACCGATGGAACCGGGCGAATGTGGCTCGTGTTTGTGACAATCGCCGTAGGAGGCTGGTCTGGCAGTTCACTCAATGCAATGTCATCAATCGATGGCGGACGCTCATGGACGAAATGCGTGAGGCTTACACTCAGCCCCTTGTTCAATGTCAGCGAACTGGTTCGTGCGGCGCCGGTGCGTCTTGCATCGGGTGAGATCGGTATCCCCATCTACCATGAGTGCATCGGCAAGTTTCCCGAGATGCTCTGGCTTCGCCCCACTGCAGACCGCATCATGGCTGTCAAATCGCGCATGGCAAGCGGGCGGGCATTTCTTCAGCCTGTCGTCGTGCCGACCGGGAAACACGATGCCGTCGCCTATCTGCGCAACTACTCCGGATCCCGATGCCTGATGGTCCAGCGGACTCAGGATGGCGGACGCACTTGGACAACACCTGAACCTACGTCGCTTCCGAACGATGATTCCAGTGTGGCCGCGGTGCGGCTCTCATCCGGCCAAATTCTTCTTGCCTTTAACAGCTCACCGCATGGTCGCGAAACACTCTCCCTTGCCGTGTCCCCTGATGGCATTGGACACTGGCAGACGATTACGAACCTCGACCACTACCCTGGAGCAACTTTTGACTATCCGTTCATGATGCGTGATCGCTGCGGTGCCATTCATGTTGTCTACAGTTGGAAAAAGAAGCGAGTCAGGCATGTCACGTTCAACGAGGCGTGGGTGACGGAACAGTTCGTCGGACCGGTGGGAGCCGTCCGATGAATGCCGACTGGTGGTACCCCGTCATCACCTGGTGGGTGATTATCGCATCCGTTGCCCGCAGACTGCTTACCATGATCGGCTGGACAGGGTTTCGTCCTGGACCGGCATGGATTCCGCCGTTGCTTGGGGCAGTCGCGTTGGCCCCGATCTCCGGGCTGCCCCTCGGACGGTGGCTTTATGGCTTGTCGGGTGGTTTCAGTATCCCCTTCATCCTCCTCCTGCTCGACGACACGCTCTCGCCCTTGCTGCGGCGACCGATTCTCGATGACTCGGAACGGCGCGCAGGAGCATGGTTTGGTGTCTCAGCCGCCGCAACGCTGTACCCATTGGCACTTGGTTTGGGCCCTTTCGATCCCTATTCCCTCGGTTGGCAGATTCCTGCTGTGTACGGGATGGTGTCGTTCATCGCCGCATTGCTCGCGGCGATCGGAAACCGGTTTAGCCTTGTGATTCTTGCCGCAGGAATCGCCTGGCATGCCGGGTTTCTCGAGTCGGAGAATGCATGGGATTATCTCGTCGATCCCATCTATGGTGCCGTCGCCGCGTTGGCGCTGGTCACTGATGGTGCCGGGTCACTCGTCTCGCGTCGCCGCAAGCCGTCGCTGCCGAAACAGCCAATCGAGGAGATCACTGTTGCGGTAGGCCGGAGTCCACGAGTCATGCCCTACGCCCGGTAGTTCCGTGTACTTTGGCATACCTCCGGCAGCCTTGACCGCCGCCACCATCGACCGTGACCGCTCTACTGGCACCACCTTGTCGTCCCCGCCGTGAAAACACCAGATCGGCAGGCCGACCAGCTTCGCCGCCTGGGCTTCATCGCCACCGCCACAGATGGGGGCGACCGCTGCGAACCGGTGGGGCGTCCGCGCGGCCAACTCCCACGCACCGTAGCCCCCCATCGAGAGGCCGGTGAGGTAGATCCTGTCGGGATCGATCGGCTCGGCCGCCACCACCGCATCGACTGCCGCAACCGCCGCCGCGAGATCACCCGTCGGCTCGATCGCCAATGGGCTGCTTTTCTTGTCTGACCAGTCGAACGGAGCCCAGCGATGATCAGCCCGACATTGTGGGGCTACCACAAAGCACGGATACCGGTCTCGCAACTCGGGCTCGGCCAGCCACGTGGGCAAGTACTTGATTTGGGCGAGATTGTCACTGCCCCGTTCACCGGCGCCATGCAGAAAAAGAAGGAGGGGATAGGTCTTGCCCGGCTCACTCTGCGCTGGCCGTAGCAGACGATAGCGAAATCGTGCTGGCTCGCCGTGCTCCAGCACACTGACTGAATGCTCTTCGTAAACCGTATTCATCGAAATATCGCCCTTGCACGCCGTGAACCGGATGTTGTCGAAATAGGATAACCAATTACGGGCACGGTATGATCCTCGGCATGATGACTCCACTTCCTGAGTCTGCAGGTCATGCTGAATCGCTTGCTGGGCTGCACTTGGCGGCGGAATCGGCGGCCACCATCTGGCAGGCTGTGGCGGCGGAGTTGGCCGCAGCGGCAGCATCCGCACGGCATCCGCTCCACCTCCTCACGGTGGCGACCGTTGATGCCACCGGAGCTCCCCATGCCCGCACGGTCGTGCTGCGAGGCTTCGATGCCACTGATCGTGAGGTGTGGTTTCATACCGATATCCGCAGCCCGAAGGCTGAGCAGATCGGTGTCGACGGCCGCGTTGCCCTCCATTGGTACGACCCGGCACGGCGGCTCCAGATTCGCATCGCTGCCACGGCCACCATCCACCATGGCGATGCGCTTGCCCAGGCTGCCTGGAGGACCTCGCAGCCAATGAGCCGGGCCTGCTACACGACCGGCGAGTCGCCAGGCACCATCCTGGAAACCGTCCCCCCCGCGCCGCCTCCTCCCGCTACCGATGACGACCGCGGCCTCGCGGCGTTTGCCGTGATCTGCTGTCGGTTTGAGTGCGTCGAACTGCTGAGCCTCCATGCCTCTGGCCACGAGCGGATTCGGCTGCGGCTGACGGGTACCGAGCCGATTCGTGAGATCCTGGCGCCGTAGCGTCCTGCCTCACCGAAATTCAGACGGCGAGAAACCGCTGCACGGCGGCCAGAAAGCCAGCCGGAGCTTCGGCATGCACCCAGTGGCCGGCCTCGGGGATCACCTCGATTTTGGCGGCGGGAAAGAGCCGATGGATCTGGGCGTGGTGACGGGGCTGCACATAGTCGGATCGACCGCCCAACAGAAACAGCGCCGGCTTGCCGCACGGCTGGGCGGCCGTCATGTCGGGAAAGCCACGAATGGTGTCGAACTCGCGGGCCAGCGTGTCGAGGTTGATCGCCCAGGAGAGTCCACCGGGCCCGGCAACGAGATTGGTGAGCAGAAACCCACGGATCGCCGGATCGGGAATCGCTTCGCTGAGCAGCGTGCCGACCTCGGTCCGCTGCGCGAGCGTTGCGAGTGGCACCTGCCGCATCGCCCGGATGAACACATCCTGCGTGCCGATCGATTCCGCAGGCGGGATATCGACGACCACAAGTCGCTCGACGAGGTCGGGCCGGGTCAGCGCCAGCACCATCGCGGCCTTGCCGCCCATGCTGTGGCCGATCACGGCGGCCGGCCTACCGACCTGCTGCTCGAGCACGAGGGCGACATCGGCAGCCAAGGAGGGATAGTCGTGGCGACTATCCCACGGGCTTTCCCCATGGTTCCGCAGATCGACCGACACCACTCGGTGGGTGACCGCCAGCTGCCTGGCGATTGACGTCCAATTGCGTTTTGAGCCAAAGAGGCCGTGCAGGATGATGACCGGCGGCCCCGCTCCCATCTCCTGAAAGGCCAGCTCAACTGCCATGCCCATCTCCTTCACCGCGTGGGCCCCGCGCTCCATCCGACGAGCGCCCCTCCGACTGTCGTAGGGCTTCATAGGCGAGGATGGCGGCGGTCGCCGATACGTTGAGGCTGTCGGCCACGCCCTGCATCGGCAGGCGAATCGTCTGCAAACTGATTCGGCCCGCAGCAGCAGCGGCCTGCCATTCGGCCGAAAGCCCGTGCGCCTCGCTGCCGAGCACGATCGCCGTCGCTCCCGCCAGAGCCGCCTCGTGCCAGAGCGTGTTGCCATCGGGCATCGCTGCAAAAACCTGCCGCCGCTGCTGGGCACACCAGTCGATCGCCGCCTCCGACGAGGCCACGGCGAGCGGCAGGCTGAAGATCGTGCCCAAGCTCGCACGAATCGCAGCCGGGTTGGCCGGATCGGTGCCTCCGCCGCAGGCAATCACACCCCCGATCCCCGCCGCATCGGCCGTTCGCAGGATCGCCCCCAGGTTGCCCGGCTTCTCGACGCCCTCGATGACGAGCACCGGCCGGCCGGCAGTCGGCTGAAATTGGTCGAGATCCCGCGCCGCAAACCGCACAACAGCCACCAGCCCTTCGTTGCGGCTCCCAAAGGCAATCTTCTCAAACGGCCGCCTGGCCAGCGGCACCAGCTCCACACCCCGCGCAGCCAACGCCGCGACGCAGGCATCGCGAGCCGGATCGGCAGGCCCCTCGGCATCGACAAACACTTCGACCATCTCGACGCCAGCCGCAATGCCACGTCCAATCTCTCGCGCACCATCGACGAGCGTGAGCCCCGTCGCACGGCGTTCGCCCGCCTCGCGCAGCCGCATCGCCTGCTTCACGCGTGGATTGGTGGAACTGGTGATCATCGGGCGGGGCGGTGTCATGACGGCCTGGAACGGGCATAGTCGCCCAGCGCGAGGCTGCGACCGGCGGCATCGACGCACTCGAGCCGGCCCGATTCGCAGTCGGCAAGGCCGAAAACTTCGGAGAGTGTGTCGCGCAGGCGGCGATGGTGCCAGCCGGGCGAATGGCACGTGAGCAGGAGCGGCCCGCCCTGCCCGCCTGATCGGCCCGAACCGGTCAGCGTGGCGAGATCGGTCAGCAACGGCTCAAGGTCGCGGTCGATCGAAAATGCCTGCCCCTTCGACCCATGGCCCCATGACGGCGGGTCGAGCACGACGCCGTCGTAGCGAGCGGCCCGTCGCACCTCGCGGGCCACAAATGCCCGGGCATCGTCGCAGATCCAGCGAATCGGCGCCTCGCCCAGCCCGGAGGCGGCGGCATTGCGACGGGCCAGCGCCGTAGCCTGCCTGGAGGCATCGACATGCACCACCTCCGCCCCTGCCGAGGCGAGGGCGAGCGTCGCCGCTCCGGAATGGGCAAAGAGCGAAAGCAGCCGCGCCCCCGCGGGTGTGACCCGATGCAGCCACTGCCATTGCGGAAGTTGTTCCAAAAAGATCCCCACCTGGCCCGACGGCGCGGGTCGCACTTCAAGCGTGATCGCCGCATCGCCTGCCGGCGCGAGCGGTAACCGCACCTGCCACGGGTCGGGCAGCGGCTGGTGAAACGTCCATCTCCCTTGGCCATCAGCGTTGCGATCGAAAATCGCTGCGGCTTCAGCCCAGGCCCGCGGCCGCCGTCGTGGTGGCAGATCCGTCTGCGCCAGGGGCCGATCGACGAGCAGGCCACCGAGCCGCTCGAGCCGGCGGCCACCAGTCAGAGCCGAGCCCCCGTCGCCGCCGAAGTCGATAAGCCCCCAGTCGCCAGCGGTTTTGTGGTCAGAGGTTCTCATCATCAGCGTCCGCTGGCACACTTGCGTCGAGTGAGGCTTTCCAGCCCAACGCCGGCCACCTCCATCATCCTGAGAATACCGGATACCCAAGCAACAGGATGATCAGCTGCACTCATTGCGAATCCGAATTGCTGGAGCGACAACCTAGAGATCTAAGAAAGGTAGGCGAGGGGGTCGGCGAACGCTCGAGGAGCGTTGGGCGTATCCTCGCCCGGCGACGAGACTTTTGCCGCCCCCGAGCCGGCGATACACGTTGGATCGATTCGCGTAAGAAGGATTGGTTCCCGATGAAATCATGCGAGGGTCTGCCGATGGGCTTCCGACTGATTCTGGCTTTTGCCGCGACTACGTTGGCCGCGGTGGCAGCGACCGCAGCGCCACCCAATATCGTGCTCGTAATCACCGATGATCAGGGCTACGGCGACCTCGGCCACACTGGCAATCCGGTCGTGAAGACGCCCCATCTCGACGCCCTTGCGGCCGAATCGACAAGCCTCACCAACTACCATGTCGCCCCCACCTGCTCGCCGACCCGCGCCGCGCTGATGACCGGCCACTGGACCGACCGGACCGGCGTCTGGCACACGATCAACGGCCGCTCGATGCTCCGCGAAAACGAGGTCACGCTCGGCCGGCTGCTCCACGACAACGGCTATGCCACCGGCATGTTTGGCAAGTGGCACCTCGGCGACAACTATCCCTATCGGCCGGAAGACCGCGGCTTCGACGAGGTCTATCGTCATGGTGGCGGCGGCGTCGGCCAGACGCCCGATCTCTGGGATAACGCCTACTTCGACGGCCGTTATTTCCGCAACGGCAAGATCACTCCCGCCACCGGCTTCTGCACGGATGTGTTCTTCCGCGAGGCGCAGCGGTTTATCCGTGAGCAGGCCGTGGCCGGCAAGCCCTTCTTCGCCTACATCAGCACCAATGCCCCACACGGACCGCTGCATTGCCCCCAGGAATACCTCGATCGCTACGCCGATCAGCCCGCCCCCATCGCCGCCTTCTACGGCATGATTACGAACATCGATGACAGCATCGGGGCCACGCGAACGCTTCTCGAAGATTTGGGCATCGCCGACAACACGCTCTTCATCTTCACGACCGACAACGGCACGGCCACCGGCGAGAAGGTGTTCAACGCCGGCATGCGAGGCAAAAAAGGGAGCGAATATGACGGTGGCCATCGCGTGCCTTTCATCGCCCACTGGCCGGCCGCCGGCTGGAATCGTCGGCACATCAGCAACGTGCTCTGCCATGCCGTCGACGTGGTGCCGACGCTCGTGGCGCTGGCGGGTGGCACCAAGCCGGCGGAGCTGATCTGGGATGGGCGATCCATCCGCCCGCTCCTCGATCCGGCAGTCGATCCCGATTGGGCCGACCGGATGCTCGTGACCGACTCCCAGCGGGTGCGCGATCCGGTGAAATGGAAGCAGACGGCCGTGATGTCGCAGCGGTGGCGGTTGGTCAACGGCCGGGAGCTTTACGACATGGAGGCTGACCCGGGCCAGCAACGCAATGTCGCCGCCGACCATCCCCAGCAGGTTGCGGCGATGACGGCGTTTTACGACGCCTGGTGGGCTGAACTCGAGCCCACGTTCTCCCAGACCACCGAGATCCATCTCGGCCATCCAGATCATCCGCAGGTGAGCCTCACCGGCCATGACTGGATCGGACCCGAGCAGGCCTGCCCGTGGAATCAGGGGATGATCCGGATTCGGGCCGTGGCGAAAGAAAGCCGTCACGATGGCTACTGGGCCGTGCGAGTCGTCACGCCCGGCACCTACACATTCGCGGTGCGGCGGTGGCCAGCGGAGGCCGACCATCCGATCACCGCTCCGCTGCCTCCCGGGCCAGGCGTGCCAGGGGCAACGAAGGCCTTTCGCACCACGCCGGGCAAAGCCCTGGCCGCCGTCTCGGCGACGCTCCGAATCGACGGCACCGACTTGGCAACGAAGCCCGTGACGGCGACAGACACGCTGGTTTCGTTCACGGCGCCGCTGGCTGTCGGCTCCTATCGCCTTAGCCCGGTCTTTCGCACAGCGGCCGGCGATGAGGTGGGGGCCTACTACTGCATCGTCACATCGGCAGCCGGAGAGTGATCGCCGCGGTCAACCATTCGCCGTGGCCGCCCGTTTGAGCTCTTCCTCACGCCGCATTTCGTCGAGTGGAGCCACAATCTCGTCGACCCGCTCATTGAACAGATCGCCGATCAGCATGTCGGTGATGTGTCCCTTGAGATGCGGATGCCGCTTGACGAACTTTCCAAAGTTGAAGCCGTCGTAAAACTCCACCACCAACCGCCGCATCCGCTCCATGCCGCGAATGAAGTCAGGGGCCCAGGCACCGAGCCGCTCGGCCGAAAGATCATTCGCCTCGAGGGCGTCGGCCACCGCATCACCAGCCAGTTCGCCGCTCTTGAGCGCCAGGAGAATCCCCGATGAATAGAGCGGATCGAGAAACCCAAAGGCATCCCCCACGAGCACCCAGCCTTTGCCGGCCACCTGCCGCGACCGATACGAATATTCCTTCGCTACTCGCACCGACTCGATCATTTCCGCCTGCTCCAGCCGCGGGATCAAGCCCGGGCAGCGGCCGATCTCCTCCTGGTAGATCGCATCGCTGTCTTTCGTGGCCCGATTCTTGAAGAGATAGTCGTGCCCCGCCACGACGCCCACACTGACGATGTCATCGTGCAGCGGGATGTACCAAAACCAGCCCTGCTTGTCGTCGAGTTGCAGCACGAGCGTGGCCCCCTCGTCGCGGCCCGTGCCGCGAGTCGCCCCCTTCCAGTAGCTCCACACCGCCGCCTTCCTGAGTTCCTGATCCCAGTCGCGAAGGCCAAGCCGGCTCTGGATCATGGCCCCCTGCCCACTCGCATCGACAACCACATCGGCCTCGACCGTGCGGACGAGGCCGGCCTCATCCTGCACCCGTACCCCTCGGGCTCGGACCTCGCTGCCGGCGCCATCGAAGAGCACCTCAAGCACCCGGCAGCCCTCGTGCACCTCAACCCCGAGACGGGCGGCATTGCGGAGCATCATCTCGTCAAACTCACTCCGCCGCACCTGCCAGGTCTGTGAGCTTTCCTGTGGCTTGTGGTCGGCAAAATAAAACGGTTCCGAGAGCACGCCCCGTTCATTGACGAATTGCACCGAGTGCTTCTCGACGAACCGGCTACCGCGCAGCGCGTCGAGCATACCGAGCCGCTCAAACACGCCATACGTTTCAGGAATCAGCGACTCACCAACGTGAAACCGCGGAAATCGCTCCCGCTCAAAGAGGGCGACCCGCCGCCCCCGCTGAGCCGCAACAGCGGCCGCCGTGGCGCCAGCCGGCCCTCCACCGATCACAACCACTTCGGTCCGCTCAACTGCTGTTCCAACCATAGTGTGACTGCCTCCAGCGACTCCTTTATTCATAGTCGGCAGCCACGGCCAGGCCAATGAAGGGGGCCGTCGGCCGCAGTAAAGCCGCCTCAAGACCCGTGAAAGCTACTGGGAAAGGTACAGCGGCAGCGGGCTGTCACGGAGCAGTTTCAGGGCCGTCTCCCCAAAAAGCCGCCGCAGGAGAAGGTTTTTGGCACTATTCCCGGCGACGATCAGATCGGCCTCCCACTGCTGGGCGTAGGGCACGATCTCCGTGGCCGGATCCCCCCCGGCGAAGTCGGTGTCGACCGACCGGCCATGAGCCTGGAAATAGCCGGCAACCGACTCCAGCCGCCGCTGGGCCGTGGCGGAATCGGAGCCGAAGTGGACCACCCGCACGGCGGCATCAGCGAACAGTCCCGACTGCACGAAGCTCTTAAACGTCTTCGCGCTTTCCAGCGAGCCCGAGTAGGCGACCAGCACGCGGCGGATCGGCCGGTAGTGCTCTGAGACCGCGAGAATAGGACGCACACCACTGGCCACGAGCCGCTCGAGGGCGTCGAGCGGCTCGGGTACCACGTCGTGTTCGAAGAGCCCCTTGAGCCCAAACACGCACATGTCGTGATACCGCACGAGATCGACAGCGATCTCAAAGGGATCGCCCGTCCGCTCCGCCACGCGATGCGACACCTCGGCGGCGATGCAGCGGTCGGCAAACTTTGCCTCGGCCGCATCAATGTCGGCCTGGGCCTTCTCAAACCGCTGCTGCCGAAGCTGCGACGTCATCGCCTCCACGCCCACGCCGATCGGCCGCGGGCCCGTCCACTCCAGCCGCAGCGGGTCGGTGACGGCGAGCCCGAGCAGTTCGGCGCCAAAGGTCTTGGCCAATTCCACGGCGTGCTCCGTCACCGAAACGGCCGTGCGGCTTGTGCCGAGCCCGACGAGGATTCGCTTGATCATGGGTGTGCTCCTCTATGCTGTGCGGATAGGGCTGTACGGATGGGTAGCGAAATCATAGCGTTCCGCTGCCGAGGCCGTCAGGGAATCCGCCGCCGAAACACCATCATCGGGTCAGACTCGTCTCGCACATGGCCGTGGCTCATCGGCTTGGCGAGGATCATGCCCGCCACGAAGCCGGCCACGTGGGCCGAATAGGCCACGCCCCCGCCGCCCCTTGACTGGGCATCAAAGAATCCGCTGACGATTTGAAACAGAAACCAGATGCCAACGGCGACATAGCCCGGCACATCGACCATCAGCCGCAACAGGATCACGCTCACTCGCCGATGCGGATGGAGCACAAGGTAGGCACCGAGTACGCCGGAGATCGCGCCTGAGGCACCAAGGCAGGGCGTGAGGGCCGCGTCGCCGGTGCTGTTTAACGCCACAAACGCCAGCGACGCCAGCACCCCGGTGGCCAGGTAGAAGATCAGATATTTCATGTGACCCATGTCGTCTTCAATGTTGTCACCGAAGATCCACAGAAACCACATGTTGCCGGCCAGATGCATGATGCTGCCATGCATGAAGATCGCCGTGAAGAGCGTGAGCCAGACGGGAATCGGCGTCGGCTGGAGGCCGGGTACCGGCACCTCGATCACCTGCCCCTGGATATTGATGTCGCGAATCGACGGCTCGGTGACAATATCCTTTCCCGAAATGATCTCGGCCGGCACCTGCACATAGGCCATCGTGAAGTCTTCGTTTTGCCCCATCCCCTGGAGCACCACAAACACGAAGATATTGGCGGCCAAGAGCGCGATCGTGACGTAGGGAAACGTCTGGCGATCTGAATTGTCATCGCCGATGGGAAAGACCATAAGATCATCCGCAAAGGAAACGTGGTCCGCCTCATGGTGCGAAGCGGTGGACCATAGTGTGCCGATAGACCTGCCCCGGGTCGAGTCGTTGCGTCGGCCACTCCGGGTGGTGAGCTGAATCGGGATAGGTCTGCGTCTCGAGGCAGATGGCTGCCTGCTTGGCATAAACAGCCCCGCCCTTGCCCGTCAGCGAACCATCGAGAAAGTTGCCGGTGTAGACCTGGATGCCGGGCTGGTCGGTGAGGATGCTCATCGCCCGACCACTGGCCGGATCGCGAAGCAGGGCGGCCGGCCGAAGGCCGCCGTCGGGCTGCCAGCCACGAATCACAAAATTATGGTCGATGCCACCGGGATTTTTCCCGTCGTCGCTCGGGGGTAACTGCCTGAGTCGCTCACCAAGCCGCACGGCCACGCCCCGATCGGGCCGCAGGTCGAAGGGCGTGCCCTCCACGGCAGCGATGTCGCCGGTGGGGATGCCGCCGGCATCGACCGGCAGATAGCGGTCGGCGAAAACGGTGAGCTCCTGGTCGTGGATCGTGCCGACGGCCTGCCCGGCAAGATTCCAATATGAATGGTGCACGATGTTCACGAGCGTGGGAGCGTCGGCCGTGGCCTCCATCTCCACCCACAGTTCACCGTCGCGGGTAAGCCGATAGGTGGCGCGGGCGGTAAGCCTGCCGGGATAGCCTTCGTCGCCGGCCGGCGAGACGACCTCGAATGTGACCGCCGGCCCGGTGGGATCGACCCGCGGCATCCCCTTCCAAAGCAGCTTATCGAAGCCGATCGTACCGCCGTGGAGATGATGCGGGCCGTTGTTGGCGGCGAGTTGATAGTCCTTGCCGTCGAGCGTGAATCGCGCTCCGGCGATGCGGTTGGCCACGCGGCCGCAGATCGCCCCAAAGTAGGGATGCCCCTTCAGGTAGCCGTCGACCGCATCGAAGCCGAGGACCACATCGACCGTTTTCCCAGGCTCGCCGCGCACCGGCACATGCAGGCTCGTGAGGATCGCTCCATAGTCGGTGATCGTTGCCTGCCAGCCACCGGGCACAGTGAGCGTGTAGAGGTGCGCCTCGCGACCGTCGGGGAGGTTGCCGAAGGCACGCACCGTCGGCGGAGGGATCACGGCAGGTTCAGACACAGAGCGTTCTCCAGAAAACGCCGGGGTACCGATCATGGCCCCCACCAGCACGACACAAGGCACGACACGGTTCATCAATACGCCTCCCAAGGGTGGAGCCGCATTGTACGCAAACCTCACGCGGCCCGCTTCTGCTGGCCACCGCTACCCCGGGCCGCCCCGCCCCCGGCCTCCGCCTCTTCGCGGCGGGCCTCGATCCAGCCGTCCACGCTCCACGGCCCACCGCCGAAGGCCATTAGCCCGAACAGGCCGCCGCAGATGGCAAGGTTTTTCATGAAGTGAATCACCTGCGCCTCACGGTCCGCCGGATTGGCGAACATCCAGAAGTCATGGAAATAAAACGTGGCCGCCGCCAGGAAGATGGCCAGGAATCCGGCGCCCATCCGCGTCCATGCCCCGGCGGCCAGTGAGAGGCTGCCGATCAGGATCAGGCCGATCGCGCCAAAGAGCATCAGCCGCGGATTGGGAATCCCCTGCGACTGCATCATCATCGCCGTCTCGGTAAACCGCGGCACCTTGCTGCCAAGCGTGCTGACCAGGAAGACCGCCACCATCATCAACCGCGCGAGCACCGCCATCAGTCCTTGCGCCGCATGTGCCATTTGTTCCATAGCTACGATCCCTCCACAAACATCCCGGCAGGCAGCCGAGGGAAGTGGCGGGATAGTCGCGAACCACCCCGCTTCAGGCAAGGCCAAAAGCCCCCTGCTTTTCCCGGCTTACGCGGGCCACGCCGGCTGGTCGCGGGTGATGCAGTGGAGGGCCCCACGACCGCGGACGAGCGCCCGGCAGTCGACCGCCTCGATGCGGCGGCCTGGAAAATACTCTGCCAGCGTCTGGACCGCCGGCTCGTCGGTCGCCCCGCCAAACACCGGCACGAGCACGATGCCGGTGGCCACATAAAAGTTGAGATGGCTCGC
>JAQBZA010000179.1 GCA_027622795.1 Planctomycetota bacterium
GACCCAACCGGCCCCGGCAGCGACACCAAAAACCTTCAGCGACATGCCCGCCCCCGCTGTGAAGAAGGAGGCCGAAGGCTGGCAGGGCTCAAACCTGCAGCACATCGACCCGGAAACCGCCGGTGCTGTGCGAGCGGAAAAGCCTGTTGAAGACGGCCTTGAGCCAATCTCAACGCCTGAGGCCCGGTCACCGGCCGCTGGCCCCGAGGGCTCATCAGAGCCGAGCGTGGCTCCAGTCGGCCCTGCCGTAGAGCCTGCACCTCCAGTTGGCAGTTCCCGTGACGTGCCGGCCGCCGAAACCTCTGCCATCCCCCCCTTCGCCGGTCGCGGTGGCCGCACGACCTGATTGGTAGGGTGTTGCCACGGTTCTTCCCGTGGCGGTAGTCTCGCACGACTGTGGTGGGCCCACAGCGATCCTGCAAGTGGAGAAACACGATGAACGTCGTTCGTGCCACAGTGTTGGCAAGCATCGCCATGGCATGTTTGTCCGCTGCCGCCGCACCGCAAAAAGCCCTGATCGTCGATGGCCAAAACAATCATCGCTGCTGGCCCGCAACGACAGCCATGATGAAGCGCTATCTTGAGGAGACAGGGCTCTTCACCGTCGACGTGATAACCCACGCGCCGAAGGGGGAGGACCCCGACTTTAAGCCTCGCTTCATGGACTACACCGTAGTCGTCAGTAATTTCGGCCATGGGGCAGCGATGTGGCCCGAAGAAACCCGTACGGCGTTGGAACAGTATGTGTCCAACGGGGGCGGTCTCGTGGTTGTTCATGCCGCCGACAACTCGTTTCCCAACTGGGAGGCCTACAACAGGATGATCGGGCTTGGTGGCTGGGGTGGACGCAATGAGAAGAGTGGGCCCTATCTCTATTTTGATGCCGATGGAAACCTCGTCCGTGACACGAAGGCTGGGCCAGGAGGTAGTCATGGACCACAGCATGAATTCGTCGTCGTCGTTCGTGATGCAACCCATCCAATCGTGCAAGGCATGCCCACGATGTGGATGCACGCCAAGGACGAACTCTACGACAGCCTCCGCGGACCGGCTGAAAACATAACCGTGCTTGCCACTGCCTTTTCTCCGAAGACCCAGCGTCATGAGCCGATGATCATGACCATCGACTTCGGAAAAGGCCGTGTCTTTCACACACCGATGGGGCATGAGACGTACTCGATGGAATGTGTCGGATTCATCACGACGTTCCAACGGGGAGCAGAGTGGGCCGCCACCGGCAGCGTGACAAAGCCAATGCCGACCGACTTTCCATCGGCAGACGCCTCTTCTTCGCGATCCGCCCTCGACTGACGGCACCGGCTTCTCGGCCGGCAACGACCGCGCTTTTTTCCAGAATTTCATGGTCGCGCTGCGATTGTTCATGAGGCACGGCAGGCCACGCTCCTCACGGAATTGATGTCTTGCCGTCGTGCCAAAAGATCATCGGCGTGGACTTCACATCGGCACCGTGCAGAAAAAAGCCGATCACGATCGCCGTCGGCACTCTGGATCGTCGGCATGCGTATCGCCTCACCGACATCCACAACCTTGAAAGCTTCTGTGAGTTCACTCGCTTTCTGCAGGTGGAGGAGGCATGGGTCGGGGGTTTTGATCTGCCGTTCGGGCAGCCGCGTGTGCTCATCGAACATGAGGGCTGGCCAACCACATGGCCACAGTTCGTCCGGTTCTACTGCACCCAGCCACGCGAGCACCTTCGCAGCACGTTCCGCCGCTGGTGCGATGGCCGCCCGGCTGGTCACAAATTCGCGTGGCGGGCTACCGACAAGCCGGCCGGCTCGAGCCCGGCGATGCGGTGGGCCAATCCGCCTGTGGCTTGGATGATGCATGCCGGCATCGAGCGCATGCTCGATGCCGGCCTCACGTTCCCAGCCCATCGACATCCGGGCCGTCGTGGGCAGCCAAGCCGCATTGCACTGGAGGCCTATCCGGGATTCACCGCCCGGAAAATTACATCGCGATCCTACAAGAGTGACGACCCCGCACGACAGACGCCTGACCGCCGCCGCAACCGCACAGCCATCCTGAGGGCGCTTCTCGATGGAGCAGCCGGCCTTGCGGTGCGACTGATCGTCACCGACACGTGGCGGCGCCGACTCGTAGGCGATGGACGTGGCGATCTGCTCGATGCCGTGATTTGCTCTCTCCAGGCCGCGCATGCAGCCACGCTACCCCGGTATGGACTGCCCCGCTCCGTCGATCCCCTTGAGGGTTGGATCGCCTCCGTGCCGTGGCGATGACGTGGTCACCTCAATCGCACAGCCAGCGCATCAGCGACTCTGTTGACGGGATCCGCCGCCGATCGACGCAGTGAAAGAAAAACGCGGCTCCGATGAGAAACCCGGCCGCCAGCACGAGTGATGCCGCCGGCGGCATTGCCACCTGCCACAGGGCTGTCGTCTCTCCGGTCGCGACCGCCCCCCAAACCCACAGCGGCCACACGTGAACGACGTGATGGAGCAGATACATCGACAGGGCATGCCGACTGAGCGGCGTCGCCCAGTCGAGCAACCAGCCCCAATCATCGCGCCGCCCATCGAGCAACTGATGCAGGATTGCCACCATGAGGGTCACCGTGCCGGCCGTCCCCAAACAGTAGGCCGTCGACGCCGGAAACATCGTCCAACCGCGGCCCCCCTCGCCGGTGAGTACGGCTGGGAGGGCGTCCCAGGTCGCGGTTATCGCGAGGGCTGTTGCAATGCCGGCCACACCGCTGGCTGCGATGTGCCGTAGCCGCCCGCTACGGTTCCCGTCAAAGAGCCACGCCGCAAATGCGTGCCCCAGCAGGGGAAAGGCCAGCCAGGGAAAGATCGGGAAGTAGCCGACGACCAGCCAGCCGAGCAGCACGTCGGTGAGTGTGAAGTCATAGTCGAAGTAGCCAGCCTGCCAGTACGCCGTATAGTCAACAGCCACCCGCATTGCGGGGCTCACGAAGATGATCAGCACAGCCGCCATTCCGACCACCCAGTCGGGCATCCGGCGCGCCACGTCAAGCACAAGCAGGCCCACGCCGATGAGCGTGAGAATATCCCAGTTGAAGATATCCTCAGGCAGCCACACCAAGACATTGAAAGCAAAGCCGAGGCCAATCAGGAACAAGCCCCGACGAACGGTTCGCTTTGAAATCGTCTCATCGGACAGGCCGCGCTGCGTCTGCACGCCAAGCCACAAGCGATAGCTCATACCGGAGAGGAGCGCAAAAATCGGTGCGGCAAATCCCGTCGGGAGCCACCAGACACGATGGACGCCCTCAAACGGCCCACTCCCCCCGTCGTACCAGCCTGACAGGTTTTCAACGAAGTGCACCACGACCATCAACACGATCGCCACGGCCCGGAGGACGTCGATCGAAGCCTGCCGAGGCGCCGCCGCATGGCTCACGTCGCGGCCCCTCGCGACAGCAAATCGACGACGAGCAACGCGGTCTGGATCACCAGAAGCACCACGATCGCCCACTCCAACGCCATCTGCCGCTGCGCGATGCCGAACTCTGAAATCCGCTGCCCGCAGGCTTCATACAGCCGTTCTGCAAGCTCGGCCCGATCAACCGCAAACTCATGCCGCTCAGCCAGTCGCGTGCGGTCGCGTAGCCGCTCACCAAGTTGGCTCGCGAGGGTGGGCGGGTGCACCGGAGGGGCATGCGCCGCCGGCGCGAGGACCGCCAGCCGTCCTCGGACAGCCACCGCCTCGCGAAACCGGCTCGCCAATGTGCCCCGTCGGCTCACCGCGCGCCCTTCGAATTCGAAGGCGTGGGGGGCGTCTTCCTCGACTGTGGCCACAAGGTCGACACACCGCTGCTCAAGTTGGCGGAGTTCTCCTTCGCAGCTTGCGAAGTCGGATAACGCGGTTGTCAACAGTTCCAGCCGCGATACTGGTCCGACCACGGCTGCCTGACCAGGCTTCCAAACGACATGGCAGCCATACAGCGGCACCGTGATGACGGGCAGCGATGTGAAGTCCCGCGGATCAACTTCAGCAGCCCACGCAGTGACGGTCTCGGTGATACGAACAGGATTGGGGGCTGATTCTCCGTCGTTACCATCCGGCAACGGGACGATCAGCATGAGAAGTTCCTCGTTGCAGGCCAACGGCACGCGTCGCAGCGATGCATCAGCCGGCAGCCCCGCCGGAATCCTCCCGGCATCCCGTGGCTCATCGTGATCGGTGACAATCACTGCAGTGCCTCCATCGTGGCTCGATCTCGATCCATCAGCATCGTACCCGGGCCACTCGCATGCTCCGCCACGACCCAGCCGGCCACATGCTCGGCCGAGTCGAGGACGCCGTTGAGCGTGGAATCGTAAAGATAGTCTCCCACCACAAAGAATCTGGAATGGGCACGCGATGGCCGGTGCCGGCGGTCAACCGGCAGCCGTGACCAGCCACCGGGGAGCGCGCTGACCGCGTTGGTCCAGCGATGCACGCGAGCCTCCATTACCCGATCCCGACAGATGGCGAGGGGAGGCGGCAGGGAATCGAGGACGGTGGCGACAAGGGCGTCATCGGTAAGAGAGGCCATCTCAACGGCTGCCGTACCACCTATCAACCAGCCGAGCACACCGTTGGTGGCGCATGGATCGCAAGCCGACTCCACATAGAGGCAGGTACCTCCGAAGGCATCAAGCATGACATACGCGTCGTCGCCGGGCAAAACAGGCACCGGTCGATCGAGGAGGACGCTGACCCGTAAATAATGGGCCGGGTGATCGTGATGCTCAACGTGCTGCCGCATGGCGTCAGCGAGGGCCGTGTCGGTAAACCGAACCCGTTTGAGCGCGTCCATCGGGAGCGCGAGGATGACCGTGTCGAAATCCTCTACCAGGTGTCGCTCGCCTGACCGGAACTGAAGCTGGAGCGCTCCATTCGGTCCAGTGCCCACCGCAGTCACTGCCGCGTTCAGCCGCACGTCGGCCGCCAGCCGTCCGGCGACCGCCTGCATCAGCTGCTCGTTGCCGCCAGGAATGCGGTAGAGTTGCATGTAGGCGGGATCATTCATGAGATAGTTTTGCAGTCCATAGCCACAGCTTGTCTCCCCAGCCTCGGTGGCCAGGTCGCTATGGATCATGACATCGACATACCGGCGGGCCTTGCCGCAACCGATTCCATCGAGCGCAGGTTCAAATCGCCCTGCAGCCACCGCATCGCCAGCATGGTCTGATCCCGACTCATAAAAATCTGCAGGTGTCATGGCGGAGCGTGATCGGATGTCGAAGTTGGCAAATTCACGGCGGGCAGACGCACCGCCAACATCACCGAGGTCATCAAGGTTGGCAATCGATCGGCCGGCCACGAACACTGCCGATCCTCCGATAGCAACCGTCGGAAGCCCCAGTTGCTGTACGAGTTCCCGCAACGGATCCACATCGACTGGAGAATAGTCGTACAACTCTGCAGCCCCTGCCTCATACTGGATGTCGGCTGAAGCAAATGATGCCGTGCACACCTTCCCGCCAAGCCGAGCCGTGGCTTCAAAGATTGTCAAGGACAACGGCACGGCGGTACGTTGCTCGAGATGCCACGCCGTGAAGAGCCCCCCGGGTCCGCCGCCGACGATGGCCACGCGTGGGAGCTTGCCACTGGAATCCGCTAACCAGGCACTCATAACAATGAGAAACGGTTGGCGAGGGCGAAAGTTGCAACTGCCCCCTGATGCCGCCCACAACTTCCTCGAGCCGGTGACAGATGCGATGAATGGACGACAGTACGATCGTGAGTTACATTCCCCTTCAAATCTTCGGAACCTCCATCATGCCTCCTGCGGTCACGGATGACCATCCTGTGTTGCCATTTTTCTCGCAGCTCGCCGAGCGGGTTGGCCCACCCCCGCCGAAGCAGCCAGAACAACGTAGCAGCCGACGCCAACGCCATTCTGCAGACGGGGCGGCTGTTACCGACCATGATGATCCGGAGCACGATCCGCCAGGGGTTCGCCGGCTCTACACGGTGGCCATGATGGCTGACGTGCTGGGCGCGGCGCCGGCTGCCGTCCGTCACTGGGCGCGGGGTGGCATGCTGGTGGCAGCCAAGCGGGCTGGGTCGCTGGAGTGGTTTGATTTTCAGCAACTTGTCGTTGGACGTGCGCTGGTGCGGCTGCTGAACAGTGGCCTGTCGCTCCGAGAGATCGATGCGAAACTTGTTGGTCTGGTGCCGGGGGGCGTCGATGAAGCGGCCCGCCACAGCGGTCGGATCGTGGTGGACGGCCGCCGTCTCAGTATCCAGCGCGGCGGACGCCTCCTCGGCCCCGGTGGGCAGATGCAGTTTGGTTTCTACACCGATGGACTGCGAGAAATCGCGTCTTCGCAGGCTTCTGATCCATCTGAGGCAACGCGGCCTCGCAATACCGTTGTACCAGGGCTCACCGACGTTCTGTGCGAACAGCCGACCGGCAAAGAGCTTCTCGATCTAGCTGCCGACCTGGAGGCGACCGGCGAATTCGTCGAAGCCGCCGAAGCATTGCGCGCGTTTTTACAGGGGGAGGGACAGTCGGCTCAGGTCATGTTCATGCTGGCCGAGTTGCTGTATCGCTCCGGCGACCTGACTGCGGCACGGGAGCGTTACTATGCCACGCTCGAAGTCGACACCGATCATGTGGAAGCCCGCACCAGCCTTGGCTGCGTGCTCGCGGAATTGGGCGACCATGAACTGGCTCTGGCGGCGTTGCAGGGCGTGTTGCGGCAGGAACCCGACTACGCTGATGCCCACTGGCATCTGGCCGGCGTGCTCCACGACTGCGGTCGCCGCATTGAATCCCGCCGCCATCTCCGAATGTTTCTCGCGCTCGCTCCGGAAAGCCCTTGGGCCACGCTCGCCCGCGAACGCTTGCGTTAGTACGCGCCCCAGGGGCCGCGGACGGGATGCACGCCGAACTGCACCGTGTCGCTC
>JAQBZA010000180.1 GCA_027622795.1 Planctomycetota bacterium
AGACAAGCGCAGCAAGGATTGCGGAGCGTAGTCTGCATCCGAGAGAGTGGAGGGCACGATGCCCTCCGCGAACGTCCGGCGACGGGGTACGGGTGGCCCGAAGCCGGTTTGAGCACAAAAGCGTCTGTGCGACACGCTTGTTTACTTCAAAAGCTTCTTCAGCTGTGCCAGCGAGCGGGTGTTGGCGATGTCTTCCTTCTCCAGGCCGGCCCGTCGGGCCTGCAAGATGCCGCACCGCATCACGTCGAGACCGCGGGTGGAGTGGGCGTCGGTCGAGATCACGAGCTTCACGCCCGCTTTCTTGGCTGCGGCGGCATGCGGTACGTTGAGGTCGAGCCGCCAGGGGTTGGCGTTGATTTCGAGAAATGTACCCGTCTTCGCGGCCGCCTCGATCACCGCTTCCATGTCGACCTCGTAGGCGGGGCGGCGATTGATGAGGCGACCGGTGGGATGACCGATCACGCTTACGCATGAGTTTTCGATCGCCTCGATGATCCGCTTCGTGATTCGGTCACGAGGCTGATTTTGGCCGTAGTGCAGGCTGGCCACGACCCAGTCGGCCTCCTCGAGGACGTCATCGGGGAGGTCGAGCCCGCCCTTCTCCAGCATGTCGACCTCGATTCCCTTGAGTACCACGATTGGTGGCCGCCCCTCCTCGGCGAGCGAGTCGTTGAGCCGGTCGATTTCTCCCCATTGTTTTCGCAGCCGCTTGGCGTCGAGGCCGTGGGCCATCGTCACCCGTTGCCCGTGGTCGGTGACCGCGATGTAGGCCAGCCCGCGTTCGATCGCCGCGCGAACCATTTCCCCCAGCGTCGCCTCGCCATCGGTGGCGGTGGTGTGCATGTGGAGATCGCCACGGATGTCGTCGAGCGAAACGAGTGTCGGCAGTTCATCCCGCTCGGCAAGCGCGATCTCGTCGCCCCCCTCACGAATCTCAGGCGGGATCCAGGGGAGGCCAACGGCCTGGTAGACATCCTGCTCCGTGCGGCCGGCAATCGCGGCTGCCTGGCTCAGGCGGGAGGCCGATTTCTTGCCTCTCACCCGCTTGGCATCGGCGTCGGCTCCGAGCACGAGCGGGAACACGCCGTATTCGTTGATCGTGAGCTTCCGGTCGCGGGCCCGCGACCGCAGCCGTACGTTGTGATCCTTCGAGCCGGTGAAGTATTGCCAGGCCGCCCCGAACGAGTCGTGCTCCACGACCCGCAGATCGATCTGCACGCCCCGCGGCCCCCGCACGCTCGTCTTGGTGTCACCACGCAGGAGAACGTCGCCGCACTCCTTCCATGCCTGGAGGTGGTCCATCACGGCCGCCGCGTCGTCACTGTCGACGAGAATGTCGATATCGCCAACAGTCTCCCGGCCGCGTCGCCAGCTGCCGGCTCCCTCAGCCTGCCGCACGGCTGCGCACCGCCGCATCCAGGCCAACACCGTCTGGACGATTTCATCAGCCTCCTCCCACAGGAGTCGGTCATGCTCGGGGCTCTTTGCAAAGGCGATGTTGTCGAGGATGGCCGCCTCCGTCTTGGCACCAAATCTCTTCACATCACGGACACGGCCGTCGCGGCAGGCCTGCTCGAGGGCATCGAGGGAATCGATCCGCAATTCATCAACGAGAACCTTCACCTTCTTTGGGCCGAGGCCAGGCACCCGCATCAGCTCGAAAACGACAGCCGGAATCTTGGCCTTGAGGTCGTCGAGCAGGGGGAGCCGCCCCGTGTCGAGGAGCGTCTCGATCTTGCCGGCCAGATCGGCCCCGATGCCGTCGATGTCGGTGAGCTTCCGGTCTGGGGCAGCCCGCACGCTTGCTAGCGACTCCACCATCCTGGAGATCGTGTGGGCGGCATTGCGGTAGGCCCGCACGCGAAACACGTTGCCCCCCTGATACTCCAGGAGGTCGGCCACGTGGTCGAAGACGCTGCTAATGTCGCTGTTGGTCACGGGTGGCCGGCTTTCAGGGGCGGGCCCCGGTCGGTGGACCGGTGAATACCGCCGCCGGTCGTGACGAGGCCGCTACTGCTGCGAACGGATCGGCAAGGCGGCCGTCGGGTAGCCGCCGGGGGTCCGGCCGGAAGCATACGCGGCAGGCTGCGACGAGGGAACCGCCGACGGCCAGCTTGGGGCTACATGCTGGCTCGAATGCCAGGCCGACCCAACTGCCTGGCTCGGATGCCAGGCCGACGTCGCTCGGAACGTTGGCTGCGTCTGCGTGGTATGGCCAGTCGGCTCGAGCAGCTTGGGGAAGGCGCCGGTGGCTGGGCCTGGGCCGGTGCCAGGCAGCACGGGCATCTGTGTGGCTCCGTTTCCGCCCCCCTGAGCCGGTGCCGCCGACGGCCACACGGGCGACAAAGATGGGGCAGCCGACGACTGCTGGGGCGTGGCGTTGCCAGCCGGTGACTGGCCGTTGCCATTGTGGTTTCCATGGATGCCGTTTGGAGTGCCATTCACGCTGCCGTTGCCGCCACCGCTCGCACCGTTCGGCGACGACGTCCGCGGCAGCTCAGGAATCGGCCGGAGCGACGGCGTGGGGGTGAGCGCCGGCGGAGCCGTTGGCTGCAGTTGCGGCTGCTGCGGCGCGGGCGTCGCATAGGTGCCGCTCTGAGGAATCACCTGCTGGAAGGTTGATTGCGGCGCGGTCTGCGGGGGCAGCGTAGGGGCCGCAAAGCTCGACTGCCCCGGCACGAGCTGCTGCGGCACGTCGGCCCCGGCCGCACCCCATGCCTGCGGCGAGGTCTGCACCGGCGCGGCAAACGGGCTGGCTCCCGGCGCGGCGGCTGGATACGCGGTCGGCGTGGCGTACCCCGGCTGCATCTGGACATACTTCGTGGAGTAGACGGCCCGATACTGGGTCACCGGCACACTCACCGGCTGATTCTGATAGCTCGTCACCGGCTGCATGCACTCGACCGGGCAGCCCGTGCAGGGATCGATTTCACACGACGGCTTGTAGGTGGTGACGGGCACACATTGATACTTCGTCTGATAGGTCGTCTCCGGCACGTAGCTCACCTGCTGTACCGGCACCATGACCGGCGGTGGCGGCGCAGGCACAGGAACCGGTGCCGGCACCGGCGCGAAGGCCGGCGCGACCGCATAGGCCGGGGGGGCTTTGCGAAAGCAGGACTGGCAGCCGGCGAAGAGGCCCGACATGCAGCACTGGCCGCTGGACGGCCGCGCTCCTCCAACCACCGCACCGCCGGCCAGCAGCACGACCATCATCACTTGCCGAGTCACCATCGCTCAGTCCTCACAGGGGTTTGGGGGGCCCGCCCCATTCGGGCGGATCCACGACACGCAACACTAGGTTGCGCAGCGGTGCGCACGCCGAAAAAAACCAGGGGCGACTTTCGTGAATTCACTTCACTGGCTCGGCACAAGCGGTGCGAGCCATGCGACCCTCACGATCCGACCGTTTTCAGCTCGTGCTGCCGCTCCTCGAAGCGGTCGTACAGCTGAAACAGGGCCTCGCGGAGGTTGGGCCCCTGCCGGGCAAATGCCTCGCGAAGATCGGCGTTCGTGATCACCCCGCCCAGCCACCGCTCGGCTTCAGGCAACTGCCGCACGATCGCCCCCAGCGTGGCGATGGTGGGCTCATGCTGCACGAGCACCGGCAGCCCAGCCGGACCATGGCTGGTCACGAGAAGCCCGCATCCGCTCCAGCGGGCCGCCAGCAGAGTGGCCCGCTGGCTGAACCGACCAAGCCGCTCCCAGCTATCGAGGCAGACAAGGCACGATGCAGCCGCCCCCAGCACCGCTGCAATTGCCGTGGCTGCATCCCGCCAGGGTCCGCTGCCGAGCCGGCAGATGACCGTCGGTTGGCCGCGGGCCTCGGCCTCTTGGCAAAGCCGGATCAGCAGGGTCGACTTGCCGCTGCCATGGGGCCCGACGATCACGGCCTGCCCGCCCACTGCAGCGAGGCGATCCAGCAGACCGGCCAGACCGATCAACTGCCCTTCAGCATCGACCGGAGCAATCTGGCCCGGCCGTGTCCAGCGCGTCGTAAACGGGTTCGCCATCACCATCAGGCCTCCGCGACGGCCACCGCTCGGCTGGCGACCCGCTGGGCAGGAGGGATCGTGCCGACGTCGAAGACATGCTCGGAGACAAAGTCTCGGCCACCGACAAAAAAGATTCGCACCCTGACACACCAGCGGATCTTCACGATCACCCCCTCATACGAGAGCGGGCTGGCAGGCAGGTCGGTGCCAAACGAGCCCACCATCGTGGCCGGCGGAAGCAACGCCTCGTCGGTGATCCGCTGGAAAGAGTGGACGCCGAGATCCTCTTCCCCCTTGCCCTCGGTATACCAGACGATCGAGTGCTCCAGGGCCCGTACCTCGTCCTGGCCAAGGCCCGACATCTCATAGCGAACCGCCAGCCGGTCGTGGGGCTGATACCGGCGATCAGCATGGTCGAAGAACATGTCGACCTGCGGCTGGCTGCGGCCTCGATCGTGGTTGCGTGTCATCCCGCCATCTCCTCGACCGCCGGCCGTCCGGCGCGTGCCGCCGCCTCGGCAGGAAACACGACCACCGGAAACACGCGGCAAAACGCCGGCCAGCGATCAGGCACCCCGCGGACGACAAACCGCCAGCTCACCACGTTGTGCTCGGAATGAAAGGAGTGCATCGCCCGCTCGGGCAGACGAACGGTTGCCTCAGCCTCGAACCGCGCCGCTGGGGAAAGCTCGACCTCCCGCCACTGCTTGATCAGCTGGCTCCACACCACCGCCCGCTCGGTTCGCGTGTCGGTACCTTGCCGAAAGGTAGCCTGCTCTTCGAGTTCCAAGAACAGTTCGAGCGAGCGGAGCATGCCGCTGCCCCCTTGGGCGACGAGCACCTCATACGAGCGGCCGGGCCGCAAGGGATGATTCGACACCTCCACCTGCGTCGGCCCCACCGACGTCGCCAGGATCAGCCCGCGGATAAAGACCACCACGCCGCCGATCCCCACCACCGCAAACGGTACGAGCAGGCCGAACAGCAGCCAGTCGATCCGCCCCCCCATGAGGTCGAGCCCGGCACCGACCGCCAGCACCACGAGCACCGCATTCCACGCCAGGGCAAACAGCCCAAATCCGAGCAGGGCCCAGCTCTCGGGGCTTTCGATTGGCAGGCGGTAACTCAGGATCGTGCCCGGCGAATTGACGAGGTCGTCACAGGCCGGGACTCCGGGAAAGCCTGGTGTCTCGGCGGGCGTCTGCCCGAGTGGCGCGAGCTTTTCCGGCAGTCCGACGGCCGCCGCCCGCCGCTCTTCCGACTTGCCCCAGGCCCGCACCGAACGGAGCAGGCCACTGCCACCAAACGCCACCAGCGCCCCTGGCAAGAGCAGCGTGAGCAGCCACATCGCCCAGTTGTAGCCCCGCTTGAGTACGACCGTGTCCGGGGCCTCAGGGTCATACCAACATGGTATTTCCTCACCGACCTCTGGCAGCCCGCCAAGTCGTGCAAGCGCCGTCTCACGATCGGGCGTGACCGCAGCAGCCGACGGCCGGCTCCAGGCGGTGCTGGTCACCCCGTCGACCGGAAACCGCAGCCGCACCACCGGGGCCCAGGTGGTGTGCACGACACCGGGCGAATCGGCCACCGATCGCCGCTGCAACCCCTTGGCGAGCACGACGCCACGGGCCGGCAGGAAGTCGTGATTGAGCCGCCACTCCGGGACAGCCACTCCAGAAACCAGCAGCCCACCAAACACGAGGCCGGCCACGAGCAACGCCGCATAGAAGGCAGCCTCTCCGGCCGAAGCCCAGACCTGCGACCCGGTTCGCCGCTCACCCCGTTTTTTTTCGAAGAACCGCGGCAGCCGCACCAACTTCCTCCCGCCGGCGTTTTCCCGGCGTATCGATCAAGCACTGCCATCGTCAAGCGATCACAGCAGACCGGGAACGGTAGGCGAGGGGGTCGGCAAATGCTCGATGAGCCTTGGGCGTATCCTCGCCCGGCGAAGAGACTTTTGCCGCCTCCGAGCCGGTGATGCACCGAACGATGATCTGCTTTACGAGGTGTGACCGGCTGGTTCCTGCAGGGACTCACCTGCGTCGGCCGGCCGGCTGGCCCGGAAGAAGCCGATCTTCTCCAAAGCCTTGAACACCTCTTCCAGTGTCTTCTCTCCGAAGTTGGAAATCGAGAGGAGGTCGGCACGGGTGCAGTGGAGCAGGTCGTGGACCGTAAAAATCCCTTTTTCTTCGAGACAGTTGGTGGTTCGCACCGACAGCCCGATCTCGGCCGTGCTCATCTCGAGCTTCTCGGCCATCTCGTCACCCTGAGTGAGGTCTTTATATGGAACGCGTGGCATGGGGTCCCTCCCGTGCGAAAGTGAAATGTGATGGTGAAAGAAAACATGTGTTTTGCGGCTTCCGCAGACGAACGCATCTGCGACCGGACCAGCAGGAATATACTCAAAGGAGTCATTTTTCGGCTACCTGGCCGCGTAGCTCGATTTCTGGTCGCCGTGCCTTCCCCCCTTCACGCCCCTGCCAACGTCACGGATGTCATGGTTTCCCTCGACTCGCTCAACCCGGCGCAGCGGCAGGCGGCCACACACGTCGAGGGGCCGCTGCTGGTGCTAGCAGGGCCGGGAAGCGGCAAGACAAGAGTGGTGACCCATCGGATCGCCCATCTGATCTCAGTCGGCGTGCCGGCCCATCAGATCGTCGCGCTCTCATTCACGAACAAGGCGGCCGACGAGATGCGGCGGCGTGTCACCGATCTGGTCGGCCCACAGCCGGTGGAGATGGGTACCTTCCATCGCTTTGCGGCCCGGCTCCTCCGCCGCCACGCCGGCTTCGTGGGGCTCACCAGCGACTACTCGATCCTCGATCCCGATGACGCCGCGAGCCTCCT
>JAQBZA010000181.1 GCA_027622795.1 Planctomycetota bacterium
GGCCAGCGCCGCGGTGTGGTGAACGCCGATGCCACGGTGGAGTTGATAGTGGAGGCCCACCTCGCCGTCGGGCTCGTAGGCATTGCCGGCCAGCTGCACCCGATACATGCCGAGGTTGGCATGCTGCGGGCCGGGTCGAGCCGGGTCTTCGGTGTAGACCGCCGGCAGCGTGACAAACGGGCCGCCGTCGCCGGGCCAGCTGGTCACCTGCGGCAGCCGGGAGAGCGGCACCTCGCGGGCCAGCACCGGCCCTGACCGCACCATCTTCGGCAGCATCGAGACCGCGTCGTAGGGGCTCCGCCAGTATCGCCAAGGTTTCTTGAGGGCTTCGGTAGGATCGATCTTCAGCTCGACCAGCCGGCGGACGCGGTCGAACGTGTCGGCAAAGATTCGTTCGATCCGGGCTCGAGTGCCGTAGAGATTCGTGAGGATCGGGAAGGACGAGCCCTTGGGCCGCGTGAACAACACGGCGGGCCCGCCGGCCCGAAACAGCCGCCGCTGGATCTCGGCGATCTCGAGATGAGGATCGATGGGATGGTCGATCTCCACCAGATGGCCTTCGCTACGGAGCGCATCGACACAGGCACGGAGCGTTTGAAATCCCATCGGACCAGTTATAAGAAAGGTGCCAGCCACCAAATTTGGGTAAACTCGTTTGCAACAGTTATATGCAGCCGCCCCAAATCGAGTGGCGGCCATCTTTTTCGCAGGAACGCGGATCCATGGTGAAGATCACGACGACGTATGAGGGGGGGCTGCGGTGCGCGGCCACCCACGGCCCCTCCGGCACCACGCTGCTCACCGACGCCCCGGTCGACAACCAGGGCAAGGGGGAGAGCTTTTCCCCCACCGATCTGGTGGCCACCGCCCTCGGGGCCTGCATGATGACGATCATGGGGATCGTGGCCGAGCGGCACGCGATCGACCTGGTCGGCATGGAGGCGGAGACCGTCAAGGAGATGACGCAGACGCCACCCCGTCGCATCGCCTCACTGCGGACGCGGCTCACGATCCCGCTGCCCCCTGATCATCCCAAGCGGGCGCTACTCGAACAGGCGGCCCTCACCTGCCCGGTCCATAAAAGTCTCCATCCCGAGATCGACGCAGCGATCGATTTTGTGTGGAGAGGATGATGGCCGATCTGTTTGCTGCTACGCGGGCAGCCAACGTGGCGCGAGCGGCGCCATTGGCAGCGCGGATGCGGCCGCGGCGGCTGGCTGACTATGTGGGCCAGGAAAAGGTGGTCGGGAGGGGACAATTGCTGCGGCGGCTGATCGAGGCCGACCGGCTCGGGTCAGTGATTCTCTACGGCCCGCCGGGCGTCGGCAAGACGACTCTCGCCGAGATCATCGCCCACGAGACGAAGCGACGGTTTGTGGAGCTCTCGGCGACAGCCTCGGGCGTGAAGGATGTCCGTGACGTGCTCGAAGCGGCTCGGCAGCGGTTGGAGGATGACGGCCAGCGGACGTGTCTCTTCATCGACGAGATCCATCGCTTCAACAAGGCCCAACAGGACGTGCTCCTGCCCGATGTGGAAAATGGTGTGATCGCCCTGATCGGCGCCACCACGCAGAATCCCTTCTTCGCCCTCACCAGCGCCCTCGTGAGCCGGAGCCGAATCTTCGAACTGGAGGCCCTCGGCCGCGACGAGATAGCCCGGATCATCCACCATGCGCTGGCCGACCGCGAGCATGGCCTGGGCAACGAGCAGGTGTCGCTCGCGCCGGAGGCCCTCGAGTTTCTCGTGGAGACCTCCGACGGCGACGCCCGCCGGGCGCTCGGGGCCCTGGAGATCGGCGTGCTCTCCAGCAGCGAGCGGCCTCTCGTCTTCTCGCTCGATCTCGCCCAGGAGAGCGTGCAACGCAAGGCGATCCGCTACGACTCCGGCGACACCCACTACGACTGCGCCAGCGCCCTGATCAAGAGCATCCGCGGCAGCGATGCCGATGCCGGGCTCTACTGGCTTGCGCGGATGCTCGAAGGGGGCGAGGACGTGCGGTTTCTCGCCCGGCGGCTGGTGATTCTCGCGAGCGAGGATATCGGCAACGCCGATCCGCGGAGTCTGCTGATCGCTGTGGCGGCGATGCAGGCGACCGAATTCGTGGGGCTGCCTGAATGTCAGCTCACGCTCGCCCAGGCCGTCATCTATCTGGCGCTCGCCCCCAAGAGCAATGCCTGCACGACGGCGATCGGGGCGGCTCGTCGCGATGTCCGCGAGAAGGCGGTGATCCCCGTGCCGCGGCATCTGCAAGACAAGCACTATTCCGGAGCCAAGCGGCTCGGCCACGGCCAGGGCTACGAATATTCCCACGACGCTCCCGACGGGATCGCGGCGCAAGACTACCTCGGCATCGAGAAGCGGTATTACGAGCCGACCGACCGCGGCATGGAGCGGGATCTTGGCGAGCGGCTCGCCGAGATCAGGCGGCGGCTTCACGATCGTCCGCCGCCACCATCTCCAGCGGAGCCGGTGTAAGGCTCTGTAGTTCTGCCACGATCGGCCCGCAGAGCATTGCTTCGAGCGCCTCAAGAGCCCGCGCGGCGGTAGCGCCATCAAGCACGCGATGATCGCAGATCAGCGTCACGCGGCAGCGGCCGTCGGCTTCGAGTGGCGCAAACGAGAGGCTCGTGGTGCAGATCGTGGGGTGGCCGTGGTTGCTCGCCCCGAGGCCGGCGAGCGTGGAGAGGCTGAAGGTGCCGATCCGCGTGCACCGCTTGGGCGATGCCGAGTTGATGTTCGCCCACAGCACGGCACGGCGCAGCAGGCCTGGCAGTGATTCCAGCTGCAGCTGTCGGCTGAAGACCTCTTCCAGTGGCGCCGCGACGCTTCGATCGAGAAACTGCTGAATGTCGGCCAGGCTGCGGCTTTCCGGATGCGGGAGCCGGGCGAAGAAGAGCCGGTCGTCGCCGGCGTCGGTGCGGTTGATCGCGACCGACGCGACGCTCTGGGAGGCGGTGGCCAGCCGCGGCGGCAGGCCCCAGATCGACCGGCGAACGAGCCAGCTACGGAGGGGGGGCATATCGGCGGCCACGCAGGCATACGCCTTGAGAAAGACAGCAGCCCAGCCGACCCGCACGGCTGCAGTTGAACGGGCGGCTGCGACCTCAGTCAGCGGCATCATGCGGTCGACCGGAAAGAGCGGGACAGACTGGGCGAGGCCGACCAGATCGGTGATGAACCCCCGGGCTGCCGGGAGCGGGCGATTGGCGATGGAGAGAGGGGCGGGGGCCTGCATCACGGAATTCAACCGGAATCGGTCGCCCCGCGAAATGGCAGTTTGCGGGGCTCCACCAGGGGCGGTGGAACGGCAAAAAAGTCTGCTACACTTCGAGGGCCGGCGGCGCTGGCTTTGATGGTGGCTGTAGCTCAGTTGGTTAGAGCATCGGTTTGTGGTACCGAGGGTCGCGGGTTCGAGTCCCGTCAGTCACCCATATCTGGTCTTTGTGTGGCTATTGTGTTCCGTTTTGTCCTGTGGGAGGTGAGCCCATGATTCTCGGCAAACTCTGGAAGGCGCTCGCCGCCCAGATGAACAAGGTTGCAAACTTTTTCTGGACCGCCGACCCGATCGCCCAGTTGCAATATGAGTACGACAAGGCTGTCGACCAGATGAAGGATGGTCGGGAGGGGTTGGAGCAGTACCGAGCGCTGGTGGAGCGGGTGACCCGCCAAGTCAATAACGATCGCCAGCACGTTGCCTCCCTCGAGGCTCGTGTCAAAGCCTACCTGCAGGCTGGCGAGCGTGATACGGCGGCAAAGTTTGCTCTCGAACTCCAGCGTGCCAAGAAAGAGTTGTCCGAGAACGAGGCACAACTCCAAGTCCACGAAACCGCCTACGAAAACAACGTCATGAAGATCAAGCACGCTACAAAAAAGCTCGCCGATCTCAAGCAGAAGATTCAAAAGTATGACGCGGAGCTGAAACTTTCGCGTGCTGAGGCGGAACTCGCCAAGCTGGCGACAAGTTTTAACTTCGATATCACCACCGACTTTGGGCAGATCGAAGATGTTATTCAAGACAAGATCGGTTTGAATCGTGCGAAGGTTCGCGTGGCCGCCGATCTGTCTGGAGAAGGGCTCGAGAAGATCAAGACCGAGCAAGCGGTCGAAGAGGCGATGGCCGACCAGGCTCTTCGCGACTTCGAAATCGCGATGGGCATGGTCACGCCCGAAACGGCCGGCGTGAAGGCCGACGACAAGGAGCTCGGGCGAGAGCGAATCGAGCAGACAAACGGCTGATCAAGAGGGGTGGTGTCGATGACCTCATCCACGATAGTGCCAACAAACAGGAAAGATTCTCACGAACCAAACCGGACAACGGCCGTCATTGGGGCCGGTGCTCATGTACCTGCTGGTGGACATGCGTTAGCAGCGTGGTGTCCGAATTGGGCGGAGCGTCTTGGTGACTCCTATCTCTCCGGCACGAGTTGCATGTTTCTGCTGCACGGCAACGTGCGGGACCTTGTTCCACTCCTGCCACCAGAGGCGGATTCAAAGCCGGAAGAAGGCTGGGGCACGATGCCCGATTTTCTCTCCCGGGAGCTCTTCGGGCAGTGGGATATCGTGCTGACATACGACGTGGGCAAGGGGCTGCGGCCGCTGGCCGGAAGTGATGGCAATCGTCTGCGGACGATGGTGCAGTGGCTCACCGAGCGGCTCGGCGCGGCGACCGGCTGGCCCCGTGAACCCGACGCAGCCATCGCAGCGATTGACGCGCTCCTGGAGCGAAACCTGATCGACCCACCCGAGAAGCGGAAGCGGATCGCTGTGGTGCTCGACTACGCCCAGTATCTTGCCCCCGCCGGCGACGCGGCCTCAGCGGTGAAGGCGGGGGCCGGCCGGCTGGTGCGGCTCTTGTCGTGGGCCACCAATCCGCTCCTGCGGCGGGTGAACGTGGCGATCGTGCTGCTCACCGATGCCATGGCTGAGATGCACCCGCGGCTGGTGGCCAATCCGGCCGTGACCACGATCGATGTGCCGCTGCCTGACGCGGCCGAGCGGGAGCGATTCGCGGTGGCGACCGCGAAGGCCGCAGGTGTGCCCGGGGATCAGATGGATGCCGTGATCCGGATGGCGGCGCTCTCCGGTGGGCTCACGCTCGAGAGCATGCGGGCGGTGATCGCGCTTTCAGCACGGGAGGGCACGCGGCCCGATGGCGATGAATTTGCCCGGCGGAAGAAAGACCTCATCGAGCGGTCATGTCAGGGGCTGGTGGAGTTTATCCAGCCGCGGCTCACGCTCGATGCCGTGGCCGGCCATGCAGCGGCGAAGGAGCGGCTGGAATCCGATGCCCGCGCGATCCGGCGAGGGCAGCTGGAAAGCGCCCCGATGGGCTATCTGATCTGCGGGCCAGTGGGCACGGGCAAGAGTTTCATCTCGGAATGCTATGCCGGGAGCGTGGGCATTCCGTGCGCCGTGCTCAAAAATTTCCGCAGCAAGTATGTCGGCGAGACGGAGGGCAACCTCGAGCATGCCCTCGATGTGCTGCGGAGCCTCGGGCCGGTTGTGGTGATCATCGACGAGGCCGACGCGGCGCTCGGCAACCGGGAGCAGGGGGGGGATTCGGGCACGTCGGCCCGTGTCTTCTCGATGATCGCCCGGCAGATGGGAGACACCCGCTACCGCGGCAAGATCGTCTGGATGCTGCTCACCAGCCGTCCGGAGTTGCTGCCGATCGATCTCAAGCGGCAGGGGCGGGCCGAAGTGCATATTCCCCTCTTCTATCCGCAGGATCAGGCCGAAATTGAGGCCATGTTTGCCGCGATGGCCCGCAAGGCGAAGGTGAAACTCGCCCCGGGGCTGCCGGGGCCGATCGATCTCGACTTGGGGCTTTCTGGGGCCGACATTGAGAGCATCGTGCTGGCCGCCAGGCGGAAGGGGCTCGATCGGGCGGCCGAGGCGAACCAGCCGCCCCCCGACACCGTAACGGCAGAGGATCTCCAGGCCGCGCTCGACGACTTCATGCCCTCGGCCCAGGGCCTGGAAAAAGAGCGGCAGGAGATTGCGGCTGTTTTGGAATGCACGGAAAAACGGTTCCTTCCAGAGCGGTGGCGGGCCGAGGTGAGCAAGCCCGGCGGCCGGGCCCGGCTGCAGGAGCGGCTCGCGGCGATCCGTGAGGTGATCAGTTCGTAGGCGGCCGGTATTGGAACGACGAATCTATTTCAACGTGTGACATCGAAGGAGACGACCCATGGCCAATGCATCCACCCCCAAGACCCCCTGGTTTGACGCCGCCAGCGAGGCGCCGCTGCTTGCCGAATATGCCCGCAAGCTCGACTCGTTTCTCGACGCCGTCGCCGATGGCAGGGTGACGAGCCGCGAGCTGGAAACGCAGGAAGAGCGGGTTGTCGGGCTGATGAAGGAGGTGGAGCCGCTGCTCTCCCCCGAGGCCCACGAGAAGGTGACGCAGCTGCTCTGCGAAGTGACTGCCTACGACCTGATGAACACGCTCCACATGGCCGGCCAGTCGCGGCCGAAGACCGTCTTCCGCGGGTAAAGGCGACTCTGGTGCGGCTCGGTGTTGCCCGTGCCACATCGCCGGACGTTCGCTTCGGGCGTCCTGCCCTCCGCTCACTCGATGCCAGCTTCGCTTTCGGCATCCTGCCTGCGCTTGCTGCCAACGCCGGCTCCATGGCACGGGCAACCCCTCGCGGAATTCATCTGCGGCGGCCCCGGATGCCTGGAGGTGCGTCCGCCCGCATCGTGCGAGCCGAGCTCGCACGATGCCAAGCCTGCGGGGGCCATGGATGGCCCCGCAGGCGTAAAGCTAGTCCAGCCAGTC
>JAQBZA010000182.1 GCA_027622795.1 Planctomycetota bacterium
GCCTTGATCGGCGCCAGCCGCGGGTGGAGTTTGAGCACGGTGCGGCTCCGCGGCTTGCCGTCTTCGTCGGGCACCTCGTCTTCGTGATAAGCATCGCAGAGGAAGGCGAGCACGGCCCGGTCGGCACCGGCCGAGGGTTCGATGACATGCGGCACGAATCGTTCCCGCGTGACGTCGTCAAAATAGGAGAGATCTTTGCCGCTGCCGCGGTGCCTGGGCTTCCCGTCGGGGCCCGTCTCGACCACGAGGTCGCCGTCGCGGCGAACCAGTTTGCCCTCCATATGGCTGCGAAGGTCAAAATCGCCTCGGTGGGCGATGCCCTCGAGTTCCCCAAACTCACCCTCGGCGAGAAAGGGAAACGCATACTCGATGTCGGCCGTGCCGACCGAATAGTGGGAAAGCTCATCGGTGCCGTGCTCCCGCAGTTGCAGCTTGCCCTCAGTGAGCCCGAGATCGAGATACCACTTCCAGCGGCGGTCCCGCCAATAGCGGTACCACTCGGCCGAGTCGGCGGGCCGGCAGAAAAACTCGATCTCCATCTGCTCGAATTCGCGGGACCGAAAGGTGAAGTTTCGTGGCGTGATTTCGTTGCGGAAGCTCTTGCCGATCTGGCCGATGCCGAAGGGCACGCGAACCCGCGACGTGTCGAGCACGTTCTTGAAGTTCACGAAAATTCCCTGCGCGGTTTCGGGCCGCAGGAAGGCTCGGTCGTCATCATCACCGGCCAACGCCCCGATCCGTGTCTCGAACATCAGGTTGAACTCACGGGGCGCGGTGAGCGTGCCCGGCTCGGAGGCGTCGGGGCCGATTGCCTCGGCGACCGCCGGCAGGCCGGCCAACGGGACCACGTCGCCTTCCCATTCGATCTCGTCCACCTGCTTGGCCCGCAGCCCAAAGGCCTTCTGCCCCCGTGCGAGGAGATGGGGGGCCACGTCGTCGCCCGATTGGTCGGTGACGATGAAGAGCCGCTTGCCCCGGTGGGCCGCCCAGCGGCCGTGGAGGTGGTCGTAGCGGTAGCGTTTCTTCGATTCCCGGCAGTCGATCATCCAGTCATGAAAGAGGTCGAAGTGGCCCGAGCACTTCCAGACCTGCGGATGCATGATGATCGTGCAGTCGAGGCCGACCATTTCATAGGCCGAGGGTGCCCCCGCAGGCACCGCCAGCTCGTCATGGCCGGTGAGCATGTCGTGCCACCAGGCATCTTTGAGATTCCGCTTGAGCGCGACACCGAGCGGACCATAGTCCCAGAAGCCGTTGAGGCCGCCATAGATTTCGCTCGACTGGAAGATGAAGCCCCGTCGCTTGGCGAGCGACACGATGCGATCCATGCGGGACTGTTCGTTTTGTTTTTCCATTCCGAAGCCGATTCACCTTTCTTTTCGCTGGCGGCCAGAGTGTAGCAGCCCCTCGGCCGATCGGTCACCGACGAGCCAGCCCGTGGCCCGGTCGAGCCGGGGCACCACAGGGAGGGCGTCGATGGCCGCGGCCGGAGCGAGGTCGTGTTCCATACCGATCGTAATCAGGTTGCGGCCGCCGACCGACGTGGCGAACACGCAGGCCAGCGCCGTGGCTGGATCCCCGCCGCTCTGTTCCACAGCGCGAAAGTCGGCCACCGCCGCCCGGGCAGGGGCATCGAGGTCGCGTTGCTCGTCGGCTCCGAGCCGGATCGCGGCCGCGAGGATGGCACCGGCACCGAGCAGATCCTCCTCAGTCACGCCGCCATCGGTGCCGGCACACACAAGATGGATGTCGCGGTGCTCGGCGTTGGCAAGGCGGAGGACCAGCGCTGCGACGGCCGACCGGTTGACAACCCCGCCCACGAGCACGTCGGCCGCATCGCCGCAGGCGTGCAGGGCGGCCGTGCCGTTGGTGGTGGTGAAAACGACGTCGCGGCCAGCCACCCGTTCCTGTGTGTACTCCAGCGGTGAATTGCCGAGGTCAAAGCCCTCAATCGGCTGGCCCCCCCGTTCCCCGCCCAAGAGGACATTGGCCTGCCCGGCCAAGGCCCGCGCCTCGCCGACAGTCCGCACTGGTCGTACCCGGGTGGCCCTGTGCGCCAAGGCCGTGACGATCGTGGTGGAGGCCCGCAGAACGTCGATCACGATGGCGATCCCTCCCGCGCAGGCCCCTTCGGGCATACGATGAAAGGAGTTGTGGCATTTCCATCGCACAGGAAACCTCGCTTCCGATGTCTGAACCCACCGTGGCGTCGCCAGGTCGTGTGGACGAAGCTGCGCGCGACATTCGGCGACGGGATTTAGACCACCCGGCGGCGGGCGTCGACAAGAGCGGCGGCAAAGTGCGGGGCATGTTTGCCGAGATCGCGCCGCGGTATGACCTGGTCAATCGCCTGCTTTCGGGAGGCATCGACATCTGGTGGCGACATGTCACCGTCTCGCGGGCGCCCCCGCCGGCGAGTGGGAGTATGCTCGATCTCTGCACCGGCACCGGCGACCTTGCCCTGGCGTATGCAGCCAAGGCCAAGGACGGCGTGCGAATCGTGGCCGCCGACTTTTGCGGGGCGATGCTCGCCCATGGCATCGAGAAGGGGAAAAAGTCGGCCCCGGATATCGAGTGGTTGGAGGCCGATGCCACCGCCCTCCCCTTTGCGACCGGTGCATTCGACCTCGTGACGGTCGCCTTCGGTCTGCGAAACATTGCCGACACGAGCCAGGGGCTCGCCGAGATGGCGCGGGTGCTCCGGCCGGGTGGGCGGCTGGCGATCCTCGAGTTTTCGCTGCCAAAGAACGCCCTCGTGCGGACGGCGTATCTCTGGTATTTCCGTCACGTGCTGCCATTCATCGGCAACTGCGTGGCCCGCAATCGGTCTGATGCCTACACCTACCTGAATCGCAGTGTGGAAGAGTTTCCCTCTGGGGACCGGCTGGCGACGCTCGTACGGTCGGCCGGGTTCTCAACCATCGACATGATTCCGCTGACATTTGGCATCGCGACCCTTTCGATTGCCACGCGGAGCCCTGCTCATGACTGAATCAGCGCTGCCACTCGTGGTCGGGATCACCGGTGCATCGGGCGTTCCCTACGCCGTCCGGCTGGTTGACGTGCTCCTGTCTGCCGGCCGCGAAATCCATCTTTCGATTAGCCCCTCGGGCCAGGCGGTGCTCCGCGAGGAGCTGGGCCGGCAGATCGATCTGGAGCGGTTTCGTATCGATGACCTGGTGGGCGGGCCGACGCCTGCCAATGGCGTCGTGCACTACCACCACTACAAGGATCTCATGGCCCCGATCGCGAGCGGATCGTTTCTCACCGCAGCGATGGTGATCTGCCCGTGCAGCGGCAGCACCCTTGCCGCAGTGGCCCACTCGATGGGTGAAAACCTGATCCACCGAGCAGCCGAGGTGCATTTGAAAGAGCGTCGGAAGCTGGTCGTGGTGCCTCGGGAGACTCCGCTTTCGCTGCCGCAGCTCAAAAACATGCAGGCGATCCATGAGGCGGGCGCGGTCGTGCTGCCGGCTTCCCCCGGCTTTTATCATGGTGCAGAAACGGTGGCTGACCTTGTTGACTTCGTTGTCGCGCGGATCTGCGATCAGCTCGGTGTGGGCAATGCGCTTATCCGTCGCTGGGGAGAGACCTGATGGCCGTGGGCATTGTGGAGCAGCGGCCCTCCCGGCTGCGAATCTACCTCGAACTCGTGCGGTTCAGCCACACGCTGTTTGCCCTGCCGTTTGCGATCATCGCAGCGCTGATTGCGGTGCGGTTTGGTGGTGACCCGGCGGTGGCCGCGGCGGCCGGGGGATGGAACGCCTATTGGTCGAAAGCCTTCGCCGGCATTCTCCTCTGCATGGCGAGTGGCCGCACTGCAGCGATGGCCTTCAATCGACTCGTCGATCGGGCGATCGATGCCGCCAACCCGCGGACGGCTGTGCGACACCTTCCTCGCGGTGCTGTGAGTGCCGGTGAGGTGGTAGGGCTGATCGTGGCGTCATCCGGCATCTTCATCGCCTCCACCCTGCTCTTCCTGCCCAACTGGCTGCCGCTGGTGCTCTCGGTGCCGGTGCTCGCCTGGCTGCTCGGCTACTCGTATGCCAAGCGATTCACAATGCTGGCCCACGTCTGGCTCGGCGCGGCACTCGGCCTCGCGCCCATCGGTGCGTGGATCGCGATCCGTGGCGGCATCGTGGCTGGCGATCCAGCCGACCTGCTGCCGGCGGTCATCCTGGCGGTCGCAGTGACGACGTGGGTGGCGGGGTTCGACACGATCTATGCCTGCCAGGATGCCGACTTCGATGCCCGTCATGGACTGCGAAGCCTGCCGGCCCGCCTCGGTGTCCCCCGGGCCCTGCGGCTGGCGGCGGTGTTGCATGCAGTCACGCTGGCGGTCCTGGCCGCCCTGCCCTTGGCGGTGCCCGAACTGGGGGGCATCTACTGGCTGGCCCTCGCGGCCATCGCCACCCTGCTGGTCTGGGAGCATGCCATCGTGCGGCCCGACGATCTGTCGCGGGTCAATGACGCCTTCTTCACGGCCAACTCCGCCATTGGGCTCGTACTTCTGGCGGCAATTGCCCTCGATTTATGGCTGTAAGCCGCGGCCCGGTTGCATCGAGGGCTGGCCTGCGGTTTTCCTGATGGCAGACATGGTTGTGAGCCCCTTCATTTCGGAGTCTTCATGATTCGCGCAGTTTCTCGGTCGCTTGATTCTGTCCGCGACAAGGTGGAGGCCGGAGAGCGACTCTCCGCCGCGGAGGCGGAGATGCTGTGGGATGAGTCCATCGATCTTCATGAACTGGGTGAGCTGGCCAATCTTGTTCGGGAGCGAAAAAACGGCAACCGTGCCTATTACAACATCAACACCCATCTCAATCCGACGAATGTCTGCGTCTATCGGTGCACCTTCTGTGCCTTCCGGGCCGATCTGCGGGAGGCCCGCGGCTATGTGATGAGCGACGAGCAGATCCTGGCCCGCGGCCAAGAGGCGGTCGATGCGGGTTCGACCGAGATGCACATCGTAGGCGGGCTGCATCACCAAAAAGATTACGACTGGTATCTCAGCGTCATCCGGCTGCTCCACGATGCCTACCCGACGCTTCACCTCAAGGCCTGGACACCGGTCGAGGTCAACTGGTTTTGTCATCTCACGAAGCGGTCGATCCGCGATATCTTGGTTGAGATGAAAGACGCCGGCCTTGGTAGCCTTCCAGGCGGTGGCGCCGAGATCTTTCATCCGGAGGTTCGCGACAAGATCTGTGAACACAAGGCGGACACGAATGAGTGGTTTACCATTCATCGCACGGCCCACGAGCTTGGTCTCCGCAGCAATGCGACGATGCTCTATGGCCATATCGAAAATGCCTTCCACCGCACCGATCACCTCCTGCGGCTTCGCGACCTGCAGGACGAGACCGGCGGCTTTCAGACCTTCATTCCGCTGGCCTTCCATCCGGCCAACACGCGGCTCTCTCACCTGCCCAAGCCGTCGGCGGCGATGAGCCTGCGGACGATGGCGATCAGCCGGCTGGTGCTCGACAACTTCGACCACATGAAGGCCTACTGGATCATGCTCGGCATCGGCACCGCCCAGGCCGCTCTCGCCTACGGGGCCGACGACATCGACGGCACGGTGCGGCATGAGCTGATCTACCACGATGCCGGTGCGGAAACCCCGGAAATTCTTTCGGTGGACGAACTCTGTCGGCTCATCCGCGAGGCCGGCCGGGAGCCGGTGGAGCGGGACACGCTCTACCACCGCGTGGTGCGGGAGGGCGGCCGATGGACAACCGCGGAGCCGATCGTCGCCGCTTCGTAAGCGAGTTACGCGGCCAAGCGGTCGTTGTCGGCGGGTGGAATCCTGGACCGCAGGTCCTCGACTGACAGGCGGAGTGCGGTGATTTCGTCGGCGAGCTGCCGCACGTCGCGATCCTTGTCGTGCGTCGATTCGCCGGTGAACCACCCGGCGAGAATGCCTGCCATCGCCCCGAAGATCCCCACACCGAGCACGAGCAACAGGCTGGCCACGATCCGGCCGGCCCGGGTGACCGGGTAGAGGTCGCCATAGCCCACGGTCGAAATCGTGCAGAGCGTCCACCAGACGGCGTCTTCTGCCGTCTTGATCATCGACCGCGGGTCGTTTTCCACCTGAAGGATGGCGACGCTGGCCGTGAAGACGGCAAAAATCACAAGCAGCCCACCGGCCAGCACGGCGTTGCGGGTGCGGTAGCGGACGAAGAGTGAAAGCAGCACCCGCGCCACCTTGATGCCGCGGATCACCCGCAGGATGCGGAGCACGCGGGCCGCCCTGCCCCACCGCGCGACGTCGAGCGCCGGAATCGCCGAGATCAGGTCGATCCAGCCCCACGTGACAAAGTAGCGCCATTTGTTTTCGGCCCGCGCAAGACTCACGACGAAGTCGATGAGGAAGACGCCACAGACCGCCGTGTCGGCCCAGTCAAGAAGCGAACGCACCTCAGGATCGGCACGCCCCATGTCACCCGTGGCCAACAGACCCAGGGCGATCAGGCAACAGAAGAGAATGACGAGGTTGTAGCCGGCCCAGCGTTCCTCGCTGGTGGAGACGGTCTCGACGGCGGGATCGACGTGGAGGGCGAGTGGACGGGGCGTGGTAGCAGGTATATGCCGGGAGGGTACAGAGGCCGCCGCCGCCTCAAAACGGTGATTCTGGGTCGGCGTGTCGGCAGCCAGAGCGGATTCCACTTCGCTGGAGCGACGGCCTGGCAAACTGAGAGAGGTAGGCGAGAGGGTCGGCGAACGCTCGAGGAGCGTTGGGCGTATCCTCGCCCCGCGACAAGACTTTTGCCG
>JAQBZA010000183.1 GCA_027622795.1 Planctomycetota bacterium
GCGTTCGCTGAAGGGTGACGGCACAAAAAAAGATCAGCCGCCGCAGCGCTGGCCCGCAGGTTGGGTCGATCGCAAGAATCCGCTCGCACGTCGCTGCTGCTTCGCGGGGCCGTGCGAGATCGCCGAAGAGCATGTCGACCCGATGAAGTAAGGCGGCAACCGCTTTCGGGGAATCATCAGGAATACGGTCGAGATGGGCGGCAGCGCGGTCGAACGCCTGTGTGGCGACCGCAGCCTCTGCGGCGAAGAGAAATGGCTCTGCCGAGTGGTCGTCCCACGCGGCCCAGTCGAGTGCGGTGAGTTCCAGATCGTCCCAGCGTTCGGCCTGCCGCGCCGCCCGACACGTTTTTGAAAGTGCATCACGCCGCTGGTCCACCCAGCGGCGATAGCCCTGCGTGGCGACAAACCAGACAACGACGACGATTCCGCTGGTGAGCAGGATGCGTCGCCACCTCATTTCGATCCCCCGGCCGACTCGTCAGCACGCTGCCCCACGAGCGGCGTTGCCCGCCCGGTCGGATCGACCTCAAAAACCTGCTTGGCACGCGGGTCGGCGACGAGGATCTTTCCCTCGCGCATCGCCAATCCAACGGGGCCAACAAGGGGCTTTCCGGCGAGCCACCGCTCGGTCGTGCCGTCGGGTGAGACACGCCACACGCAGCCCTCGTAATTATCACTCACATAGGCGAAGCCTTGGGAGTCGACAACAACATCATGGGGAAACGCGAAGGCCTGCGAACGAACGACCGGAGTGATCGTCCCATCGTCGCCAAGGCGAAGCAACGGCTCTGCTCCCGATGCAGCCACCACCCACAGGCGGTCTTCTGCATCGACGAAGAGTCCCCGTGGCGCCGCGACCCTCGCCACCTCGACCGGGGCCGTTCCCGCCGGATCGATCCGCCAGATCCGCTGGGTTTCGAGATCAGAGACGAAGAGCCTGCCCATGGAGTCGATAGCGATGTCGACCGGAATCCCGATCGTGCCGTCGGTGAGTCCGACCGGTTCGCCTGTGGGGCCGATTGTGTAGACCTCGCGGGTGGCGGAGTCGCCAACGTAGACACTGCCATCGGCGGCCACGGCGACGGCGCGGATGGCATTGAGCGGGTTGCGAAACTGTCGGCTCCCTGCCAGCAGCACATCAAGCCGGCCGTCAGCCAGTCGCCAGAGCCCTGGCAAGAGGCGGTCGGCGATGAGAACAGCCCCGTCGCCGTCTACTGCGACCCCGAGTGGATATTGCATTATCGCGGCCGCAGCAGTGGTTGTGTGCTGAGCTGTGACGTCGCGCGGGGGGGGCTCGGAGGTGACTGCTGGCGTGGCCATGAGGGCAGCCACCACAAGCATCAGGAGGCTGCCCGTCAGAATGATTCTGGGTTGTGAACGGCACGGCATGCTGTTTCCTCGACCACACGTTACTGCTTCAGTGTAGCGTTTGCCCGCTGCGGCACGGGCCGCCAGAAGCCGTTGCCCTGCTGCCGTGTCTGGTAGCGGTCAACCGCTGCGGCAACTGCCGACGTGTCTTCGGCACGTTCGTCAGAATCTGGTGCTGGTGGGTATGCCTGCATCGCTCGAAATGGCAGCGGCTCAACCGACTGCCCCTCGATCGTGGCGAGATTCGCATCCTTGTCCCAGCCGACATTCGAGATCAGGAAATCCCGGTGCCAGCCGGGGGGGCAGGGAGGGCCGGCATCGAAGCGGAGCGTCATCTCATCACCGGCCGCCATCACAACAAGCCGATCGTCGGCGGTCATCACCAACTCCTGCACGTCACCAAACCGGGTGAACCGACCGAACATCGGGGGCCATCGTTCTGCAGTCGAAACGTCATCGTAATCGAATCGCTCCGGCCCGTCCGAATCGTCACGATCCACGCGGGAAAAGCCGCGGCGGTGGAGATCCGCCGCGTGGAGTGGTAGGTCGTGAAGCCGAACCTCGGCCGGTGGCTCGTCGATGGCGAAGAACGCGGCGTCCCAACGGATATCCATGGTGGTCTCGATGCGCACCCGCGGATCATCGGGCACGAGCAGGCCGCTGATGTCGATTGCAATCGTCTTCGTCTTGCCGCCTGGGAAGCCCATAAAGGGCATCACCACCCGCCATCCACCGGACCCGTCGGGCACGGAGAGTGTTGGTGGAGCGGGCACGTCGAGCGAGGGATCGCGATCGAGCGCAAGATTGAGGCCGACTGTCGTGGGATAGGTCCAGCCGTTGAGAAAGAGCGTGATCCGCCTGGCGGCGGCGGCGGTGAGCGGCCCGGGGTCAAGCTCGATCGCATGGGGCTCGGTAAGCCCCTGCCGCACACGGGTGTCTGCCGACACATACCGGCCATCCTCCGAGCGGAGGAGGTCGAGCACGTCATTGCCGAGGTGGTCGTGGGCTGTCTCGGGAGCCCGACGATGCCGCACCGTGTGGATGCCGAAGGCGGCGATCTCGGGGGGGCCGACCTTCTCGTTGGAGAAGACCTCCACATCGGCGGGATGGTCCACTGCTGTCAGTCGCACTTCGTCAAAATAGGCTGCCTCCCACAATTCCTCCGTGATCTGAAGAACGTACTCGCCATCGCGGGGCACCAGCGATGTGCCGGAAACCGCCAGATGCTCCCACGCCCGCCACGGCATCGATTCCCGCTCCCTACGCTGCAGTCCCAGCGGCGCTGCCCAAAGCAGATCCGTGACAAAGACATACCGTGTACCGTCCCACGTGTAGAGATACGGGCATGAGCCAAGCAGCAATTGTTGTTCACACACGATGACGTCGGCTGGTGGCGCAATGATGTTTTGTGGCACGCCGTTGAGCCACAGTACCCGCACGACATCGGCGGCGGGGCGGTCGCCGAGACCGAAGTGGGTGGTTCGTCGCCGGACCGTTCGCGGCTGGTAGGTGTTGCCGGCGTGCAGTTCAAGGAGACTGCCAAGACCGTGGGCATTGACCCGACCGCTCGGCGCGAAGCCGGCCCCCTTCACCTGCTGTGCCTCGAGATCGATCGCCAGCCAGTGGTGGGCGTTGCCGCCCTCATTGACAAGTACAATCACCCGATCGGCTGTGATGATGACGAGATCAAGGTCGCCGTCACCATCGAGATCACCCACGTCGAGTCCTCGCACACCACCGCCGATGGTCAAGGGGACGTTTGCCGGCAGCAGGCGGCCGTCACCGGTGCCGCGGAAGAGTCGTGCCCCTGCATCGCCCCAGGCCACGGCATCGAGCATGCCGTCGTTGTCATAATCGAACGTGGCCAGGCCAGAACATGGCTCGGCATCAATGGCAACGGCTGATTCAAACCGCATGACACCGGTCGGGGACCGCCTGGATGCCAGCCGGGAGATTCCGCCGGATCCACCGACGAGGATATCCCAGGCGGCATCAGCATCGGCATCGAGTATGTCGATCGCGATGCCGTCTTCGCCTGCCACTGGAAGGGGCACGAAGCGGAACTGTCCATGCCGCAGGTTTTCGAGCCAGCCGATCACGGGAAATGATTGTGATTCGGTGGCTTCGCCGACCAGGATCACGTCGACGTCGACATCCCGATCGAAGTCGACCGGGACAAGGCCACAGACACCGCTGACCCTGCTTGCCGGCAGGATCGGTTCGGCCTCACGAAAGCCGCCACTTCCGAGTCCGACGAGGATTCGCGTGCCCACGGTGTCAGCGATGACAAGATCGAGCAGTCCGTCGGCATCGACGTCCGCGCTGGTCGCCGCAGTGACGCCGCCAGCCGTTGTTACGTCATGGTCGAAACGCCGCAACAATCGCGTACCTTCTTTCTCGGCGACATTTTGCAGACAGGTGATGCCTGCTGCCCCATACACCACGATGTCGAGGTCGGCGGCAGGGCAAGGCCGGGCCGGCCCTGCCGCGGCCGGCACAACGGCCCGCACCCGACGCGTCTCGTCAAAGTCGAGATCAAGATCGGCGACGAGGATCCCGACCGTGCCAGCGGGCACGGCTGCGGCACACAAGAGGCTCCAGCCGCCATCGCGGAAGCTCCACACACGCACGGTCTCATCGTGGGCCACGACCATATCGAGTGTGCCATCGAGGTCGATGTCTTCGAGGATTACCGCCAGCGGAGCCCCAACTGCTGTAGCTTGGGCATCGGGGGCCTCCCCGGCGACGAACCGGATGGGAACCGCCGGAGGAATCGCGGGTGATGAAAGGCCGAGATGGTTGAGGGTGGCGCGTGTGAATGTGCTGCGAACAAACTCCAGTGGATGCGGCTCGACGATCCGTCGATCAGCCTCACTCTGGGGAGCGAGAAGATTCGCGAGCGCCCGTAAGCGGACGGCGGCGACTGTGCAGTTTCCTGAGCGGATCGCATTGGAGGCCTGATCGAGCAGGCCGCGGGGGTCAGCCTTGGTGAAGGCGATGATCGATGGAGCGTAGGGCGCGATTGCAGGCCACCGTGCCATGCTAGCGGCTGCCAATTCGTCTCTGGTCGCGTCAGACTCGGTGCTCTTCGTTACGTCGAGGAGTGCAGCTGTCGACCGCAGCCATTCGACGGTGAGCCACACGTTGGACGGCAGGGTCTCCAGGGCACGCGCGAGTGGTTCCGGATCGGCCACGGGGCCACCATCACGCTGCCGACCGGTCCTCCACAACCCATACCAAGCGACGGCGTCACTGGGATGACGGTGGACGATGCCCAGCCAGCGTGCAGCTGCGGCCTTGTCATCCGCAGCTGCGACGGCCAGCATCGCCGCGAGCCGTTCAATCACGTCATCGTCATCTCCTCGTCGAAGGGCCTCCTCGAGATGCGCGGTGATCGTGCGGACCGCCACCGCGTCGGGAGGGGCCTGAATGGCCGCAAGCAGCCCGGCGACGGCGAGGTTTCGTGGACCGAAAGGATCCGTGGGCAGATCTCGGCTGAGGCGTTCGAGCTTTGGGATGGCGGACGTGAGTGACTGGTTCTCAAGTTCAGCGACCGCGATCTGGGCCTGTCGCAGGAGTGCATCGGGTGTGGCAAACGCGGTGCTCTCGGCCTGATGCGACCGGTTCATCACGATGAGGATTACGGTGCCGACGATCAGCAGAAATCCCACCACCGCGACCGGTAGCCATCGGGAGCGGAGCGGTAGTGCCTCACGAGTCGTCACGTCACACCCACCGGATGGATCGCGGGAGCAAAGACAGACTCCCAGCCAACATTATGAGGGTTTGAAGAAACGATTCATCACCCCTCATCGTACCGCGATGGAAACGTCAAATTTCTACCTAGAGCGCATCCGACTTACGTGTATCGCCGGGCTCGAGGGCGGCAAAAGTCTCGTCGCGGGGCGAGGATACGCCCAACGCTCCTCGAGCGTTCGCCAACCCCCTCGCCTACCTTTCTCACTTTGTCTGACCGTCGCTACAGATAAACGGGATGTGTTCTAGGCGTTGACTGTTATTCGTCAATCGGGCGGGCCCAGTCGCAGCGTAGTGGTGACTGGAAGGTGATCCGAAAGCATGTCGGTGGTGGCATTGCGCAGGATCGCTGCCGATTCGACATGCTCGCGCAGGTTTGGCGAGACAAAGATGTAGTCGATCCGCCGGGAGGTGCCATGGTCCTCATCACGAACAAGCTGGCTGGGAAACGTACCTGCGAAGAGCGCATCAGCCTCTTGCGAAAGGCTGACGACATCAACAAAACCCTGATCAAGGATCGCCTGCAGGCCGCCGTAATCCAACCGACCAGCATTCAGGTTGCGGGCCTGAGGGTTTTCCTCGTCGAGTCGAGTGAAAAAGGGAATGAGTTGCGTGTCCTGTGTGTAGTGAACGCGATCGAGTGGTGAAGGGCCGTTGAAGTCGCCAGCGAGCACGATCTGGGGAGCAGCGCCTGGCAGGCTGGCAATATCCTTTGCCAGCAGGGCCGCTTCCCGAATCCGATGGTCATAGTTGGATGGATGGAAGTGAATCACGTAGATCCACAGCCCCTCGATGCGACAGCGGAGCAACCCGTGATGAAAGCCCTCCCGGATGCGGACGACATCATGAATCGGAAAGCGGGATGTGATGCCAGTTGGAAAGCCGTCCTCCTTGAGTAAGGCTGAGTGTTGGTGACCCCATGAAGAGGCATCGGCTGCCAGCGTTTCAGGCGTGAAGCCGTTGAGTTCCTGGAGGGCCACCACATCCGGCGCCTCCGCTGCCATCCATGCGCGCCAGTGCTCGCGGCGGGGATCGGGCTTCTTGGTGAACCCGTACCATACATTGTGTGTGATGAACTTCACGCGATCCGCTGATGGTTCATCAGCGATGAGTGGTCGGCCGCCCGCTGTCGTGACAACAGCGACACACCCGCAAAGCATCACCAGGAAGGAGCGACGTTTCATGTCGAGATGGTAGGCACGGCACAAGGGTCGTGGCAACGCGCTGTTTCCCAATTGCCGGAGGGGTCGGTGTCGGGCGATTTATTGAGCCGATTTATCCTTTCATGCCAGAGCAGCCTCTTGACTCAGAAACGGTTGCGGATGTGTCATTGGTTGGGCCATCCTCTTATCCATGCGCGTTATCTATTGCGATCCGGCGCTCGTCAGTTTCGCTGGTCACCTTGGTTCGCACTGCTCTGCTCTTACGAGGGGCCTGACTGCCGCCGGCGCCGAGGTGGTCGTGCTCGGTTCGGCGGGCCTTCAGGGGGTGACCACGAGGGGCCGCCCGATCGCGAACCCCATTCTTTCCCGAGGTTTCTGCAATGCCGGAGGTGGGACTTGAACCCACACGCCCTTGCGGGCAACGGATTTTGAGTCCGTCGCGTC
>JAQBZA010000184.1 GCA_027622795.1 Planctomycetota bacterium
CCAGCGGCGGTAGCGAGACGGTCGGCCGGCTGGTGGTGCTGCCCCTCTTCGAAGACGAAGGGCGGCAGCTGCTCCATCTCGGCGTGTCGGGCCGCACGATGGGCCTGGCCTCGCTCCCCACCGAGATCGACCCCGTCACCGGCCGCCCCACCGGGCCCATGATCCGCGCCGTCCGCTTCCGCAGCCGCGGCTCGATTCGCAACGGGCCGCCGGGCCCGCTCAACTCGATCTATGCCGACTCCGGCCTCCTCGCCGGTGACTGGCAAAACATGCTCGGCCTGGAACTGGCCGCCAACCGTGGCCCGCTCTCGATGCAGGCAGAATACTTCGGCTCCTGGCTCTATGGAGCGACCACCACCGATGTCGATCTCATCAACGCCGGGCAGCAGCCCCCGCCCGGCACCCCGCTCGGCACGGTCTTCTATCAAGGCGGCTACATCGAGGCCCTCTATTTTCTGACCGGTGAGAGCCGCACCTACGATCTCGCGCAATCGCGGTTTGGGAGGCCACGGCCGCTGAGCAACTTCTATCGCCTGCGGGATGGTCGCGCCGGCGGCCGCATCCTCACCAGCCCCGGCGCCTGGCAGGTGGGAGTCCGCTACAACTACCTCTGCCTCAGCGATGGCGAGGTCAATGGGGGCGTGCTCAATGGTGTCACGCTCGGGCTCAACTGGCTGCTCAATCCGAATGCCCGCATCTATTTAAATTACGACTTCACCTACCGCGACTTCGTGAATGCCTTCGGCGGCAACGGCAGTGGCGGTGTCAATTCGTTTGGCACGCGGATGGCGTTTGACTTTTAGGGCGTGAGCCCGACGGGTGAGTCAACTGGTGACGCGGCTCGGGGTTGCCCGTGCCACTCGCCGGACGCTTGCTCAGGCCTTCCGGGCCTTCGCTCGCTCGGATGCAAACTGCGCTCCGCCATCCTGGCTGCGCTTGTTTGCATACGCCGGCTCTGTGGCACGGGCAACCCCGAGCTTTGGAGGACAGCTTTTTAGCGAGAGCCCTACCGGTATCGGTAGATCGCGGCGATGCCGCTTTCGGTCGGCATGGCGTTGCGGTCGAGCGACAGAATGCCGCCGCCGTGGAGGAGCACCTCTTCGGCCACCGCGCCGAAGAGATCCTCCTGCTGCACCGCGGGCGTGTCGCCAGTTTGGGAAAGGTCGCCGGGATGTTCGCCGTTGAATTCGATCGCGCCGGTCGTGCGGTCGAGCTGCCCCGTTTCGAACCGGTTCCGTTCAAGGAGCAGCGTGGCCACCTTGCCGCTCACCGCCGCGCGGGCCACATCGGCGAGGTCGCCGGCGGCGAGCTCGCGGTCGCGGGCCTGTTCAAAAAGCCGCACGGCATGGGCGATCCGCCGCCGGCGGGCCGCGTCGAAGATCGGCATCACCCGGGCGGCCAGCTCATCGGCGGAGAGCAGATGAGGATCGTGGGGCACGTAGTCTTCGAGAAGCATGCGGTTCTTGGAGAGCCCGCGAAATACCGCGGCGAGGTCGGGCAGGGCCACGAGCACCAAGGGCAGCTCGGTCTGCCGGGAGATGGTTTCGTGCACCAGTTCGTCGACATGGCGGAAGAAGATCGCCGTGTCGGAATCGATGTCATCCTGCTTGGAGCGGAAGCCGCCATGCACGTAGCGGGTATCGCCTTTGCCGGTCGGGCCCATGCCATGCTGCACGCGATGGGGCTGGATGACTACCGGCGTGACGGCCGCGGCCCGTGGGATCAGTTCAGCGGGCTCACCGCCGTTGCCCAGCGGTAACAATTCCAGCCGCTGCGGCGCCGTATCCGCCCCCGAAGAGAGCCCTTCGTAGACCCGTGCCTCGCGGCTGGTGAGGGCGAGCACGTTGAACCGCTCGATCGCCGACACCAGCCGGATCAGGGGCAGCATGTGAAACCGTGGCGTGACAACCGCCAGCGGGGCGACCGGCCGCGGCAGCAGAAAGACATGGGCCAGGCCTCCCGTGGCGAGCACGCCGAGCCCGTCGCGGACATGCTCCCAGAAGTGCGGGTCATCGGCCAGCAGATGGAGGGGCCGCAGCCAGTCTTCAATCACCTCCCGCGGATGGGAGAGGGTAAGCGGCTCTTCGACCGCCTCCACGAGATGACGAAAAGCCGCACGGTCGACCGTGTTGTCGGGCACGGTACGATGGGTCGGCTGATAGAGCGACAGGCAGGGCTGGGCCTGCGGACCGATAAGCCGCCGCACCGACTCCAGCGACACGGGCTCGATATGCACGGCGTCGGCCGCGGTGACGGTTGCCATGGAGGGCCTCCCGGAAACGGGGAGCCGTGCCTGGCGGAAGACAGTCCGTTGCGGAAGTGTTCGCCGTCGCCGGGGCAAAGGCAAGTCACAGGCGGGCTTCGGCCTTTGGCTGCGCCAAGGTGGTCTGATTGTGGATCGTTGCCATCCGCACCAGTTCCGCACCGCTGGCGCCCAGCTTGCTGGCGATCGCCTTGCGGTGGCTCTCCACGGTATGCCGCGAGATACCGAGCCGCTCCCCGATCTCCTTGGTCCGCATGCCCCGGCCGATCAGTTCGAAGACTTCCAACTCGCGGGCCCGCAGCGTGCGGCGGGGATCAGCGCCGCCCCCCTCGGCAGGCAGGCGGACGCCGCGGCTCTGGAGCAGATTGGTGATCACCCGTTGCCGTCGGGGAGCGCAAGGTCGAGGATCAAGAGGTCGACGGCTTCCGTGTCGCAGGCAGCCTGACCTGCAGCGACGGTCGTGGCGGTCGCCACCAGTTCGACGCCAGGAATCGTACGGAGCATGCCGGAGAGCAGTTGGAGGAACATCGTCTGGTCCTCCACTGCCACACACCGCAGGCTCTCACGCGCTGATCCGTCAGAATCGGACATGACGATCTAGTAGCTGTAGCCAGCCAGGGCTTCGGTGATGTTGGGCGTGTCAACCTTCGCCAAGACGCCGGTGCCGCGGAGGTTTCGCTTCCGCTTGGCCGAGAGCCGTACCTGAAGGTGGCTTGTGCCGGCCCGCCGGTGCTTGGCCTTACCGGTCGCGGTGAGGCGAAACCGCTTCTTCACGCCTTTGTGGGTCTTCTGTTTAGGCATCGATACATCTCCTAACGTCGGTTCTGTGAATTGAATAATACAAAAAGGGTTACCTCGGCGAAAGGGTGCACACCAGTCGTCGACCCATCTGTTGCGGGGGCGACTCGACCTTCGCCACCTCCTCAAGTTGCTCGACGATCCCCTTCATCACCCGCTGCCCTTCTTCGATGTGGGCCATTTCACGTCCGCGAAAGACGAGGGACACGATCACCTTGTCTTTGTGGAGAAGGAATGTCTTAGCCTGATTCACCTTAAAGTCGATGTCGTGTTGGCCAGTCTTCGGACGCACACGAATTTCTTTGATCTTCGTATGATGAACGTGGGTTTTGTGCTGCTTTTTCTTCTGCTGATATTTGAACTTGCCGAAGTCCATGATTCGGCAGACCGGCGGCGACTCAGTGGGCGCAACCTCGACGAGGTCGAGGCCTGCATCGCGAGCGATCCCGAGAGCCTCGTCGGTCGGGATGACGCCTAGCTGCCCACCGTCCGCACCGATCACCCGGACCGGGGAGATCCGGATCTGTTCGTTGATGCGCTGCTGCTTCTCGATGGCCGACGTCTCCGCGCGAATCGGGACCGCGCACACCAGACTGAGCCCGAAGTGACGCGGGAAAACGACCGTATATTCCACCACCTACCAGGGTGCGTCAAGGCGGGGCTGTTTTTCTTGGCAGTCGCGCTTCTCGGGTGGTGGCGGCCGGCCCGCCAGTGAGTCGGAGGCCGGTGAGCAGGTCGAGGTCGGCCGTGCCGAATTGCTCCACCAACGAGCTCTCCATCATGAAGGCCACGCTGGTCCGTTGTCCGGCGTCATTGGACAATACAGCATGCACCCAGTGGAACGGTAGCGGCCCGACGGTTCCGACAGACACGACCCGGATGACCACGATGCCATCTTCGCGCGTCGTGGCTGCGGCCTCCTCGAACCGCTCAAACTGTCCCTCCAGTGAGCGGCTGATGTCCCGCTGCACCTCCTCGATTGTTGGCCTGTCGGCGCTGCCGACCGCGGGAAGGGCCGTGATCGAGCACTGGGCAACAAGTGCACCGCGATCCACCAGTCGCAAGACGAGCGTCCCCGCTCCCTGTTCGACTGCCCGCCACCGCACGTCGTGAACAAGGTCGAAGTGGCCAGACGGGTCCTGATACCAGAGCCTGTCGGGTCGGCCTGCCATCTGTGCGCGGGCGGCAGAAGCGTTGGATGAATCGGGATTGTGGGCAGGCGGTGCAGCTGTGCGGCTCACGGCCACGCGGGCCTCGACTGCAAATCCGGGAGCCACATGGCCGGCTTGTCTTTGTTCTCGAAGTGTCGCCGTCACATGTGACACCCGGCCAGTGAGACGATACCGGAGGCTGGTTGCGTTCGATGAAACGTCAGGCGCAGCATCGGCCGTGCACGCACCGTCAACGACCACGTGGGTCGGTACGCCGTCGATCGCACCGTCGATAACCCCACTGAAGGTGACTCGTGCCACGCAGTCGCGCACCTCTTCGAGTTTGGCTGTCACGGTTCCGGTCTCGATCGTGTCCACGGCCAGCAGCCCGGCGGTGACGTCGGCCGGGATATCCCATGTATGGCCGGCTGCCACAACACCCGTGGGCTGTAATGCGTCGATCAAGAGAGCGTCGAACGGAAGGTCGAGCAAATCCCGCTCTTCCCGAGTGAGAAAGCCCGCCTGCAGATACGGGATCGCGGTGGTTCCGACCCGGGCGACAAGAATCTGCTGGGCGTCATCCCCGAGAATGACGGCCGTCGGTTCACCAGCGACAACGATCTCGGCGGCGGCATCGTGATACTCACGGATCACCGCTGCCCCGGCCCGGTCGGCGCTCGGAGACTCAATGAACTCGAAGCGGCCGGCCACCGCAATCGGTTGGCGGATCGGTTCGACTCCACGTCCAACGGGCGCCACCAATTCGCCTTCCACATCAAGCCGTACCCGCACCCGCGACGGCTCGGCGAAAGCGGCCAGCGCGAGGGCCGCCACGCAGCCGGTGAGGACGGTTCGCAGAGAGCCTTGCCTGCCGGTGATCCCGCTCATGTGTGGTGACGTCGCTCCTTTCCATGCCGACCTTTAGACGTACCATCCAGCATCGACTGTTTGCTGACGACCGTTCGCATACCAGGTGTCTCCATGCGCAAATTGCCCATTTTGAAGGGTCATTTTTGCGGGGCCGTTCTCACCTGAGACTTGTCAACAAGGCCCTAAAAAGGCCTAACGCATTGCCAGCACAGGCTTTAGGAGCCGTGGTCGGGTTGAGGTGGCGGGAGCAATTGGGTTGGCAACCGAAAAAACACTGGAGTTTTACGGCTCCGGATGAACCCGTTCACCACACGCCGCGTATAACTCTGGCGTTCGCGAGAGACGTGGTGGGGGCCACGGATGGCTCCTGGGTGTCGTGGACGTAACTTCTTTGAGGGTGCTGCCATGCGTTCCAACACAAATGATTCGTTCGTGCGTCTGTTCATGGAAGGACAGACTGCCAACCAGGTCACCGGTGGCGTGGAGGCTCCGGTGAATGAGCCGGTGCTCTCGATCGAGGAGCTTGCCAAGCGGTTCAACGTGTCGACCAAGACGATCTCGCGGTGGCGGGAGCATGGTCTGGTTGCCCAGCGATACAACGTGGCCGGGCGGCGCCGGGTGGGATTTCTCGCCAGCGCGGTGGAGCGATTTATCCATAACAATCCGCTGCGGATCGAGCGGGGCAGCCGGTTCAGCCAGCTCACCGACGACGAGCATGAGAAGATCGTTGGCTGGGCCCGTCGTCTCTCGGCGGCCGGGGCCTGCCCTGCCGACGTGCATCGGCGGATCGCGACGAAGCTTGGCCGCAGCGTGGAGACGGTTCGCTACACGATCAAGCGGCACGATCAGGAGCATCCCGATACGGCCGTCTTTGCCGGCAGCGACGGCCGGCTGCGGCCGGAAAGCTGCACCCGCATCTACCAGCAGTATCTCGGCGGCGAATCGGTGGAGTCGATCGCCAAACGGTATCGCCGGTCGAAGGCGAGCATCTACCGGGTGATCCTCGCCCAGCGGGCCAGCCACATCATGGAGCTGCCGCTCGACTTCATGCCCAATGCGCTCTTTTCTCGGAAGAGTGCCGAGAAGGTCGTCAATCAGCCGTTCCCCGGCAGCCCCGACGCCGGCAAGAAGGTGCGGCGGCCGAGTGGCCTGCCGGCCTACCTGGCCAGCCTCTACGAGGTGCCGTTGCTCACCCGTGAGCAGGAGGTGTGGCTGTTTCGCAAGTTCAACTACCTCAAGTTCAAGGCCAGCAATCTCCGGGAAGAACTCGATGTGGAGCATCCCAACACGCGCCTGATGGATCAGATCGAGCGGCTCTACGACGAGATCGTGGAGATCAAGAACCGGATCGTGCGGGCCAACCTGCGGCTGGTCGTCTCGATCGCCAAGCGGCGGGTGTCGCCGGGCGACAGCTTCTTCGACCTGGTGAGCGACGGCAACATGTCGCTGATCCGCGCCGTCGAGAAGTTTGACTACGCCCGCGGCAACAAGTTCAGCACCTACGCCTCGTGGGCGATCATGAAAAACTATGCCCGCACGATCCCTGATGAGCACAAGCGGCGAGATCGGTTTCGGGCGGCCGACATGGAGTTGTTGCAGGCCGCGGCCGACCGCCGCGAGGATGAATACCAGCAGCGGCTGGCT